>NZ_AEXS01000158.1:0-95032 GCF_000204455.1 Paenibacillus sp. HGF5
AACATCTCCGGCACCTCCGTTAGAAGAGCGGTGCCTCCATAGGCGGTAATCGTATCCGCGATGCGGCCCGCCAGCGGATTGGCTGTAATGCCCGAAAGTCCGTCCGACCCGCCGCATTTCAGCCCGATCTTCAGTTTGGAGAGAGGAACCTCCGTTCGTTTGAACGTCTCCGCATATTCCACGAGCTCGGATATGAGAGACAACCCTTCCTCCAATTCGTCCTCCATGTCCTGGGCACGCATATATTTGATCCTATTCCCGTCCTGCTCCCCGATCATGGCCTGCATTTGATCGATCTGATTGTTCTCGCAGCCGAGCCCGATAATGAGCACGCCTGCGGCATTGCCATGCTGAGCCAGGGAGGATAATAGGCGCTGGGTATGGCTCAGATCATCCCCGAGCTGCGAGCAGCCGTAGGGATGCGGAAAATGATAAACCCCATCAATCCCTCTCCCTTGAAACTGCTGACCTGCCATTCGTGCCAGCAGCTCGCAGGTTTTATTAATGCAGCCGACGGTGTTGATGATCCAGATTTCGTTGCGGATTCCAACCTCGCCGTTCGGTCTGACATATCCTTGGAAAGTTGACGAACCGTGGCTGGCAGCTGAAGGCTCAAGCCCTTGATTCGCGTTTGGCTTATACTGATACTCCACTTCACCGGAGAGACCTGTTTTCAAATTGTGGGTATGAATCCAGGTCCCCGGCAGAATGGCTTCCTTCGCCAGACCGATCGAATAACCGAATTTGAAAACATGGTTACCCGCCTCAATCAACCGCAGAGCCACCTTATGACCCTTCGGGACGTCCTCCGTTAATTCGATGGCATGCTCCTTCCCGTTCAAGATCCCGATGGCATGTTCTCCTGCCGGCAAAGGACGAAGCGCAATGCCGACATCATCCTTGCTGTGAAGTATGACGATGTCACTCATGTCTCGTTCAGCTCCATTTCTTCGATATAGCTGCTTACCGTTTCATGAAGAGCGGGAATTCGGTTCAGATCCTCGCCCCATATCCTCTGGTTACCAAGAATGGAGGCCACAAGCTGACGTATAGTCCACTCCCCGCCGTCTACCTTTTGCCACGCTTGCTGCAGTGTCATCAGGTTATCCGGATCATCTCTTAAAGGCAGCTGTTCACCATCAAGTCGCGTGCCGTACCATTGCCCCTCCTTCGTGCCGGCATGATACAGACGGATCAAGGAAGCCAATCCAAGAGTAATGGTGCTTGGCAGCTCATAATGCATTCTGATATATTCCTTTAAGCTCGGCAGAACCCGAACCCTAAATTTGGAGATGCTGTTCATGGCGATGTCCTGCAGCCTGTGCCGAATGAAGGGGTTGCGGAACCGCTCCCACACGGTTTCGGCATATGCCGCAACATCTCCAGGCGGGAGAGGCACCCCCGGGACGATTTCCTCGAGCATCGCGTTTCGGATGCGATCACCCCATTCAGCACTTTCCGTCATCTCCTTCACTTCGTTCAAGCCATGGAGCAGACCTATTGAAGCCATAAGGGTATGCGTTCCATTCAAGATCCTTACTTTTCTAACCTGATACGGGGTCAGATCGGATACCCAGCTTACCTGAAGGCCCGCCGACCGTAGAGGCAGTCTGGACTCCAGTGACGGATCGCCCTCAATCGCCCAGAAATAATAGGGCTCGGCCGTGTTGAGCAATCGGTCCTGATGACTCCATTTGTCAAAATAACGCTCCGCTTCTTCCGGATAACCGGTTACGATCCGGTCTACAAGCGAGTTCAAGAACAGATTGTGCTCCGCCACCCAGCTCTGAAAGGCCGGCGAAAGCCCCCAATCCTGTGCATGCCGCAAAACAATGGATCGCAAGATATCCCCGTTTCGTTCCAGAAGCTCGCAGGGCAATATCATCAAGCCCTTGTCCGGCGAGCCTTCATAATGCTCATAACGCCGATACAGCAGCATGGTCAGCTTGCCGGGATACGACAACACCGGTTCGTCCGGATTCCATTCACTGCGCTGATAATCGAGACCAGCCTCGGTCGTATTGGAAACGATGATATCCAGGGTATCCAGCTCGGCGATCCTTAAGAAGTTCTCCCATTCCGCATAGGGATCCACGATCTTCGAGAACACCGGAATCCACTGCTCCTCCTCAACTTTTCGTCCATCCTGCAGACCTCGAGTCAGCAGGCCGTATATCCCCTCCTGTTCCCGCAGCTGCTCCAGCTTGGGCCTTCCGCCGGGTCTTGGCTGACTGACCGCGACGCTCCCTTGAAACAGCCCCTGCCGGTTGCATTCATAGATCATCCAATCGAAAAAGCCCCTCAGAAAATTACCTTCGCCGATTTGCAGCACCTTCACGGGGAAGTTCAACATCTCCGAGTCCTGACGTACATCCTGCTGCTGGAGAAACTCCCGTCCGACCAACTTCAACGATCCGCTTCGGTCTGTGCTCGTACCCATGGATTATCTCCCTTCCGTCTGGCCAAACCGGAAATAACGCTCGGCGTTGTTGTAACAAATATCCTGCACGATGCCACCGAGCCACGGAAGATCATCCGGCGCTTCGCCCCGCGTAACCCACTCGCCGAGAAGATTGCAAAGAATACGCCGGAAATACTCATGCCGGGTGTAAGACAAAAAACTTCTGGAGTCGGTCAGCATCCCGACGAATCGGCTCAACAGGCCCATATTGCCGAGTTTGCTCATCTGCTCGACCATGCCGTCTTTGGTGTCGTTGAACCACCACGCCGAGCCGAACTGGATTTTGCCCGGAATGCCATCCCCTTGAAAACTCCCGATAAGTGCAGCAAGGATATCGTTATCGCTGGGGTTGAGCGAATAAAGTATCGTTCTTGGAAGCGCCGACTCTTGATCGAGCCGATCCATCAGCTTAACGAGCGGTACGGCGATCGGACTATCGTGAATCGAATCATATCCGGTATCCGGACCCAATTGCCGGAACATCCTTGTGTTGTTGTTGCGTTGGGCATTGATATGGAACTGCATGACCCAGCCGAGCCTGGCGTAGACACGGCCAAGATGAAGCAGCGTATGCGTCTTGAACTGTTCCTCTTCTTCCCGGGAAACCCTCTCCCCCTGAAGCGCTTTCAAGAAAATGTCGCCCGCCTGCGCCTCGCTGACCTCTCGATAAGGCACGTAATCCAACGCATGATCGGATACCCTGCCGCCCACCGAATGGAAAAATTCCGCCCGCTGCTCCAGCGCTGCCAGAAATGCCGGATAATCCGCTATCTCGACCCGGCTTCGCTCGGCGAGCAACTTCACCCAAGGAACGAACGTCTCCCGGTTAATCTCCAGCCCCTTGTCCGGACGGAATGACGGGAGCATCTGAAATCCGGCATCGCCTTCTTCTGTCAGCTTGAAATGATATTCCAGGCTATCCGCCGGGTCATCCGTCGTACACACGACCTTCACGTTGCTTGAAGTAATCAACCCCCTGGTCGTAAAATCATGTTCCTGGAGACGCTTGTTTGCCGCCTCCCAAATTCGCGGAGCATTCTTTTCCTGAATGATGTCCGATATGCCGAACAGTCTTTGCAGCTCCAAATGCGACCAATGGAATAAGGGGTTGCCAATCGTCATCGGCACAGTGCGGGTCCAAGCCAAGAAGCGGTCATAATCGTTCACGCCCGGCCCTCCCGTGATGTAGGCCTCTTCCACGCCTGCAGCACGCATCGCCCGCCATTTATAGTGGTCACCGTTGATCCAGGCTTCCGTTAAGTTCTCGAACCGGTGATTGTCAACGATCATTTGCGGACTCAAATGACAGTGGTAGTCGATGATTGGCATGGCTTTAGCATAATCGTGGTATAAGATGCGAGCAGTCTCGTTATGAAGCAAAAAATGTTCATCCATAAAAGGTCTCATGATTTCACCGTCCGTTTCTGTAGATTATCTACTATGTTACGGCATCATCAGTTGGATTTCTTCACGTTTATTGCGAATATAGAGGTTTATTCAACATATCTTGCTTTGTTTTGCCAGAAAAAGTTGATACAATAGAGCTGAATTAATTGGAATGGCTCCAAGATGTTATGATCTGAACGAAGCGGGGGCGATTGTCATATCCAGCGAAACCCATACCGTATCCTACGGAGAAGAAGAAGGAGAATTTTATTATCATCGCATTCACCGCACAAAACCCTTTGAACGCAATAACCATTATCACGGAACTTACGAAATCTACTATTTGGTTTCGGGGGAACGCCATTATTTTATCAAAGAGAAGCTGTACTCCATCCGGGCGGGGGACCTGATTCTCATCAATAAATTCGATGTCCATAAAACCTCGGGCCATGGAGACCCGGAGCATGAGCGTATCGTCATTAATTTCAGCGATTCCTTTCTCGGCAAAGGCCATCCCTTGCTGGCATCGGGATTGCTCGGCATGTTTAACCAGGATCGGCCGCTGCTGCGCTTAACCGTGCCGGAGCAGGCGATCATCATGCAAATTCTGAATAAAATGGCCGATGAGATCCGGGAACGCTCCGCTTCGTATGAGCATATGCTGCAGGTGCTGCTTACGGAGTTATTAATCAAAACCTATCGATTAACCCATTCCGCCTCGCTGCCTGCCAACGTCTCCATGAATCCGCTCCATCAGAAAATCACGGACGTGGTCAAGTTTATTCACGTTCACTACGCAGACAAAATCACGCTGCAGGGATTATCCGAAACCTTCTACATCAGTCCGTTCTACCTGTCCCGGATCTTCAAAGAGATTACGGGCTTTACCATCATTAATTACCTCAACCTGACCCGGATTCGCGAGGCGCAGCGCCTTCTGACGGATACGGATCTGAAAATCGTGGACATCGCCGAATCGATCGGCTTTGAAAGCCTCACCCATTTTGACCGGACCTTCAAGAAAATCATGAATATGACGGCAAGCCAATATCGTAAAATCAACAGCGTCCCCTGAACATGCAAAAAAGGAAGCGAGCCACCAGGAGTCCAGGGTTGTTCGCTTCCTTTTTTAGTTGTGATCATACAATGAGTCGCTTAGCTGATTCGATTCTGCTGCTGCTGATATTGCTCCATGGACATCAGCACTTCCCGCGGCTTGCTGCCCTCATAAGGACCGATCACCCCGCGCGCTTCCATGGAATCGATGAGGCGGGCGGCACGGGTGTAGCCTACACGCATTCTCCGCTGCAGCAGCGACACGGATGCCTGCTTGGCTTCCAATACGATGGTCACCGCCTGTTCATACAACTCATCCAATTCTTCTTCGTCCGCGCCAGCGGATTCCTCGATTTCAGGCACCAACGACTCGTCATATTCCGCCTGTCCTTGATCCCGGACAAAATCCACGATGTTCTCGACCTCATGATCACTCATGAAGGCTCCCTGAACGCGGATCGGCTTGGAGGAACCCATCGGCATAAACAGCATGTCCCCGCGGCCAAGCAGCTTCTCGGCGCCCGCCATATCCAGAATGGTTCGGGAATCGACCTGCGAAGACACGCCAAAGGCAATACGCGACGGGATGTTCGCTTTAATGACCCCGGTGATAACGTCGACCGACGGACGCTGGGTCGCGATAATCAGATGGATACCGGCTGCACGCGCCATTTGGGCCAATCGAGTAATCGCATCCTCCACGTCGTTGGCCGCGACCATCATCAAATCGGCCAACTCGTCCACGATGACAACGATATACGGCAATACCGCAGGCAGATTATCCTTCATTAGATTGTTGTAGCCCTCAATATTCCGCGTCCCCGACTTGGAGAACAGTTCATACCGCTTCTCCATCTCCACGACGATTTTCTTAAGCGCTAAGGATGCCCGCTTCGGGTCGGTTACCACCGGCGCCATCAAATGCGGAATCCCGTTATAGACATTGAGTTCGACCATCTTCGGATCGACCATCAGGAACTTAACCTCATCCGGCTTCGCTTTATACAGGATGCTGGTAATAATGCCGTTGATGCATACGGATTTACCGGAACCCGTGGCGCCTGCAACTAGTAGATGGGGCATCCGTGCCAAATTACCGACAATCGTCTGGCCCGAAATATCGCGGCCGAACGCGATTGACAGCTTCGATTCCGCGTCCTGGAACGTCGGCGTTTCCATAACCTCTCGCATGGTGACGAGCGAAACTTCATTGTTCGGCACTTCGATCCCGATGGCGGACTTGCCTGGAATCGGCGCCTCCATCCGAATATCCTTGGCCGCAAGCGCGAGTGCGATATCATCGGTCAGATTCACGATCCGGCTGACCTTGACGCCGATGTCCGGCTGAATTTCATAGCGGGTTACCGACGGACCCCGGACAACCTCCAGAACCTTGGCCCGAACGCCAAAGCTTTCCAGTGTGGCCTCCAGCTTTCGCGCTGTCTGCATGTAATCGTTCTGGTCTCCACCCTTGCCGCCGTTGTTCGGTTTGGACAGCAGCCGGAACGGAGGCAGCTTGTACGGCTTGGGCGGCGGAGCCGGTGGCGCTGCCGGTGCCGATCCTTCTTGCCCCCCAGTATCCGCGATAACAGCTGAATTCGTCTCGCCGTTCAGCGTCTCTGGGTCAACCATGGCATCCGAACTTGATGCCGCGTTCCCCGAAGGGTCTTCATGCGCAGGAGGCATCACCGCTTCGTGATCGTCTGGATCGTCATCCAATCGTCCTTCTTGCTTCACCTGCTCGAAGAAATCGCGAATAATCGGCGAAGAAGGTACAGGATCCGGTGCAGAAAATGCAGCATCCGTCCCCTCCTCCGATTGATCCGCTCGGTTGAACAGGACGACCTCGCCCTTATCATGCTCATCATGTCCGTTGCCAACCGTAAATACCGGAGCCGACTCATCCATAACATCCTCTGCCTCTTCTGCGGCTTCGTTCCGCTTGTTGCCCTTGGAACCAAACAGTTGGAAGAATTGCGGCGCTTTACGCTTCGGCAGCCGCATGCCTTCCATATCGTCGAGGTCATCGTCTTCATCCAGATCCTCCGGCAGCTGTATGCGTTGCTCCTTGGCGCTTGCCTTCGCCGCCGCCTTTGATTTCGTCTGCTGGCTGTTCATTTTCTTTTGGATTCGTTCCCCGGCTTTCACAACCCTGACGCGGAACATCCGCATTAAATCAACATAGGACAGATTCGTAATCAGCATGAAGCTGATAAACAGCATGACAATCACAATCAACTTTGCCCCGATGCTGCCAAACAGCATCAACAAGAGGGCAAACTGCAAGGCTCCAACATAACCCCCGCTGATATCCCGGCCCATGACAGGATGACGTCCGTCATCCGCCCCGGCATGAAGGAGCTCGCCCTGCAAATCACTATGTATCTGGCTCATCGCACTCGATGCATTCAATTGTCCGATCGGAGCCAATTTGGACTCCAGACCCGCAATACTGCTCATTAAGGTGAGCGATAATACCAGGAGAAGGACACCGGTACGCCTGCTGTTCCACCGTTTGGGCCATTTTCGGTGAATCATCACCATTAACCCGTAATAAATGCCGATTAGGGGGATGATAAAATAATACTTACCCAGCAGATATCCCGACATCTTGGACAGGGAACGCCCCACCGGTGCTTCTCCGGATAACGCGATGACCGAGAGTGTCATCAATACAATTCCATAAATTTCATATTTCAATACGGCTGCAAAGGCTGCCTTCTTCTTTCTTTTCCGCTTTGCCAAATGTGTCACCCCCGAATCCATATTATAGCATAATATTCGGTGGCGTACCTATGTTCTGTTTTCAGCCTTTAGCCTCATTTTCGACGGTCGGAATATAGCGAATCATGGTCCCTGGCGCGTAGCGCGGGTTCAAGTAATCATGAAGCCCGCAATCCAATAAACGAACGATTTTCGCCTGTTCTTCCGTTACAGGCTTCACTTCCATCAAAATACCATCGACTCGAACTTCCCTGGACATGACCTCCTGCTCCACTTGAAGCAGCCCGGTCGTCGGATCCAAGGGCATGACGCTGTACCAAGTCATTGCGTAATCCCCCCGGGCTGAATCGTTTTACGCTCGGCGATCATGCTGTTCAGCCGGCTTAATGCCTGTCCGATTCCACCCACTTCGTTCATTAAACCATACTTTACGGCGTCTGTACCCGAAACCGCAGTACCTATATCCCTGTTCAATTCGCCGGTCTTGAACATCAGATCCTTGAACTGTTCCTCCGTGATCCCCGAATGGCTCGTCACAAAGCGCACGACGCGTTCCTGCATTTTCTCCATATATTCGAAGGTTTGCGGCACGCCAATGACTAACCCGCTCATGCGAATCGGGTGAATCGTCATCGTTGCGCTCTCTGCGATAATCGAATGGTCTGCGGCAACAGCGATAGGCACGCCGATGCTATGACCCCCTCCTATGACAACCGTTACCGTCGGTTTGCTGAGCGATGCAATCATTTCGGCAATGGCAAGCCCTGCTTCCACATCGCCGCCAACGGTATTCAGAATGATCAGGAGTCCTTCGATTCGCGGATTCTGCTCGGCTGCCACTAGCTGTGGAATCATATGCTCGTATTTGGTCGTTTTATTTTGCGGCGGCAGCACGAGATGACCCTCGATTTGCCCAATAATCGTCATGCAAAAGACGTTGGATTCTCCGCCGGTTGGAAGCCCCGTCTGTCCCAGCTGCTGAATGGTTTCCGTCACGGCCGCTTTCTTGCCTTCCTCGGTCGGAACGACCGGAGGCGCCTCCGTCTCGCCAGTCCACCCCGCTTTTCTGTTGCCCGTCATCCGTTGATCGTTGTCCATCGCGCATCCCTGCCTTTTTATTCTTAATGTCTAGCTGCTGCAACAAACACATAGCTAACCCTTAGTATGGCAAATGACGCGGCTTTTTTATGCTTGGGCAGAGCATTCAGCATTAGGCCTTGCTCATAACAAACAAAAAAACTCCTGCCGAACCCATCGGGAGAAGTTTCATGATTTGCATATAAAAAGCCCCTCTTTCGCGGAAACCGTCCAATTATTACCTGCGAAAAAGGGGCGACTGTGTGCCTGATTTATTGTATTGTCTCGTATCAGACTTCCATGATGATCGGCAAGATCATCGGTCTGCGACGTGTTTGTTCATACAAGAAGCGTCCCAAAGCGTCTTTCACGCTGGTCTTCAGTGATGCCCATTCATTTACGTTTTCGCTCATCAGCTTCTGAAGCGTGCTGGAAACGATACGGTTGGCTTCATCCAGAAGCCCTTCGGATTCTCGTACGTATACGAATCCACGGGAAATAATATCGGGACCGGAAACGATGGAGCCGTTTTGTTTGCTCAACGTAACGACAACGACCAGAATACCGTCCTGGGACAGAAGCTTGCGGTCGCGCAGTACGATGTTCCCTACGTCTCCGACGCCAAGTCCGTCAATCAGCACATTGCCGGCGGTCACTTTGCCGGCTTTGCGGGCCGAACCGCCTTGAATCTCCACGATTTCTCCGATATCGGTAATAAAAATGTTGTCCGGATCCACGCCAACGGATTCCGCAAGCAGGGCGTGACGGCGCTGCATCCGGTACTCGCCATGGACAGGGATGAAAAATTGCGGTTTCATCAGATTCAGCATCAGCTTAAGCTCTTCCTGGCTACCGTGACCCGACACGTGGACGCCCGAATTGGATCCGCTGTAAATGACGTCTGCTCCAAGACGGAACAACTCATCGATCGTACGACCCACGTACTTCTCATTTCCAGGTACTGGAGTCGCCGCGATGATGACCGTATCTCCCGGCAGAATGTCCACCTTCCGGTGGGTGGAACGTGCCATGCGCGTGAGCGCTGACATCGGTTCTCCCTGACTGCCCGTACACAATACGACAACGCGGTCCGCTGCCATTTTGTTTACCTCTTCGGGTTCGATCAGCATGCCGTCCGGAATGTGCAGGTATCCAAGCTCTGCGGCAATGGATACAACGTTAACCATGCTTCTGCCGATTACCGTTATTTTGCGTCCGGTGGACTCGGCTGCGTTGACAACCTGTTGAATACGGTGCACGTTCGATGCAAACGTTGCAACAACAACCCGCTGCTCGGCTTTGCGGAAGATGTCTTCCAGCACGATGCCTACGTTTTTCTCGGAAGGCGTAAAGCCGGGGCGCTCTGCGTTTGTACTGTCCGACAGAAGAGCCAATACTCCCTTGCTTCCGATCTCAGCCATACGCTGCAGATCCGCATACTGGTCATTGACCGGAGTATGGTCAAACTTAAAGTCCCCCGTGTGCACCACATTGCCTTCCGGCGTTTCGATACAGATCCCCACGGAATCCGGAATGCTGTGATTGGTTTTGAAGAAGGTCGCTTTCAATGTGTTTCCGAGTTGAACTTCCGAATCCGCATGGATCAGAATCCGTTTCGTCTCACCAAGCAAATTCGCTTCTCTGAGCTTGTTTTCCACCAATCCGAGCGTCAATTTCGTTCCGTATACAGGAACGTTCAGGTGTTTCAATACGTAAGGGAGGCCGCCGATATGGTCCTCGTGACCGTGAGTCAGCAAAATCCCTCTCACTTTGTCGCGATTTTCCGTTAAATAGCTAATATCAGGAATAACAATATCAATCCCAAGCATATCTTCTTCTGGGAACTTCAATCCCGCGTCCACGACAACGATGTCGCCTGCATACTGGATGACATACATGTTCTTCCCGATTTCACCGACGCCGCCCAAGGCAAAAATCGATAGTTTATCGCTGCTTATTTTCTTAGACAAATGTATCTAACCCTCCTATAGTTTTGGACGTCGTACCATTGTTATATTAAATTTCAAAAAAATACCGCACCCAGTCACTTGAATTCATTATACATGATGAAAAAGTGAAAACACAAGTCAGCCACCTTCGTGGACCATAGGATGCCCAGAATCAGAAGGGTTTAAAACGAAGAAAGCCACCACCTTCGATGAAGGTAGTGGCCCTGAAAATAGGTAAGCGGCAGTTTACAAGGAAGACAGCATATTACGGATAAAAGCAGCCTCGTTCTCGCTTGGAGCAACGAGCGGCAGGCGAACCCCGCCGACTTGATAGCCGCGTTCGTTCAAAGCGAATTTAACCGCCGCAGGATTCGGAAGCGGGTCAGGACATTCAAAGAGGCCTTTGAACAGCGGGAATAAGGATTGATGAAGCTTGGCAGCTTCCTTCACGTTCCCTTCCACGAAGGCTTCGATCATGTCCTTCATGCGGGCACCTGCAATATGGCTGGCCACGCTTACGATTCCATAAGCACCTACCGACAATGCAGGCAATGCCGCGGAATCGTCGCCGGAATATACGATGAACCCTTCGGGAGCACCTGCGGCAATGCCGGTAACCTGGTCAATCGAAGCACATTCCTTGGTCGCAACGATGTTCGGAATTTGTGCCAGCCTTAAGGTGGTGGACGTGCTTAGGCTGATACCCGTTCTACCAGGTACATTATACAGCATGACGGGCAAGGAGGTTGCCTCGGCAATCGCCTTAAAATGCTGGTAGAGTCCTTCCTGGTTCGGCTTGTTGTAGTATGGTGCTACAAGCAAAATGCCGTCGACGCCGCAGCTTTCGGCTTTCTTCGTCAATTCTGCAGAATGTGACGTATTGTTGCTGCCTGTGCCTGCGATGATCTTGCTCCGTCCGCCCGCCTGTTTCACAGCGAACTTAAACAATTCAAGCTTCTCGTCTTCGCTAAGCGTTGGCGATTCGCCGGTCGTTCCAGCAATGACCAGGGAATCCGACTTCTGTTCCACTATCAGGTGCTCAATCAATCTCGCAGTCTCGTCCCAATTGATCTGGCCGTTCTGATCAAAAGGGGTTACCATAGCCGTAATCAGTCTTCCGAAATCCACAATGATTCCTCCTTAAAGCCTTCCCGCGGGAATGCTTCCTTCGTAAGTAATCTTATCTATATTATTTCCTATCAAACGTTTTAAGGGAATATCCGTCTTTAGTAATTTTATCGGTGAAGCTCAAATTTATGATGAAGGGCGCGCAGCGCTTGAGCCATATCTTCTTTTTTCACCAGTACCCATATCGTCGTATTCGAATCCGCGGATTGCAGAATCGGGATGTCGTGCTCGCTCAAGGATTCCACGATTTTGGCCATGATGCCCGGAACGCCGTTGATGCCGCCGCCAATGACGGACACTTTGGCACAGCCGGATAAGCTTTTCGGTTTCAGGTCCAGGCTCTGCAGCACTTCGATCGCCTTCTCCGAATCGCTGTCAAACACCGTATAAAGCACTCCGGTAGGGGTAACATTAATAAAGTCCACGCTGATGGAATGCTCGGCCATCGATTTAAATACCTTCAGTTGAAGACCTTCCGTGCGATCGCATTCCACCGAGATTTGCGTTATGTTGCTTACATAGGCAACTCCCGTCACAAAGCGGTCCACGATTCCGGATTGAATATCTCTGAAGCCCTCAGGCTGGGTTACCAGCGTGCCCTCATTATCCGAGAAGGTCGACCGCACTCTGACCGGAATTTGGGATTGCATGGCAATCTCAACCGCTCTAGGATGAATGACCTTTGCCCCTTGATGAGCCATGTTGCAAATCTCCGTGTAACTCACGTAACTAAGCGGCTTCGCATCCTCGACGATGCGGGGATCCGCCGTTAGAATGCCGTTGACATCGGTGTAGATATCTACCATTTCGGCGCGAAGCGCGGCACCAAGCGCTGTAGCCGAAGTATCGCTTCCGCCTCTGCCCAGCGTGGTAAAGTCGCCGGAATCGGTCTGCCCCTGGAAGCCGGTAACGATGACAACCTGATGACTCTCCAACTCTTTCAAAACCCGTTCAGGTTTTACGTCCTTGATACGTGCATTTCCGAAGTGATCGTCTGTGAGAAATCCGGCTTGTGCACCCGTCAGCACCGTTGCGGTTATCCCCTCTTGCTGAAGGAGACTGCACAGCGTTGAAGCCGAGATAATTTCACCGCAGCAGAGCAGCAGATCCCGTTCTCTGTCGGGAAGCGCGTTTCCGTTATGCCCGATCCAGTCCAGGAGCGTGTCTGTCGCATAAGGCTCCCCTCTGCGTCCCATAGCCGATACAACCACGACCAATTGGTAGTGATTGGCCAGTTCACGCTGGATGTGCCCAATAACATGGGTTCTTGCTTGCGGTGTAGACAATGAGGTGCCGCCGAATTTTTGAACTAAGATGCGCATAAAATATTCCTCCGTTTATATATGCCCAGGAGACGTAAATTGCGGGCCGACCGACTGAAACGGCCGGCTATTTAAGCCTGGCCGTTCCGTTTGTTGACGATGATTTCTGCGATTTGCACAGCATTCCATGCTGCACCCTTCAGAAGATGATCTGAAACGATCCAGATGGTAAATTGACGCTCATGCCCCAGATCGCGTCGAAGCCGCCCTGCGAACACACCCGGTTCCTTAACGGCCTCCCGCAGCAAACGATGGCGCTGCTGGGTCGTCAACCAGCGTCACGCCGGGAGGGTGCATTCGACAAAAGGCGATGAACTACTTCCAGATCATAGTCCTTCTTGAATTCAACGTACACGGATTTCGAATGCCGTTAACGACCGGGATGCGTACACTATCCGTCCCTTCAATGGATTCGTCGCCCATCATTTTTTTGGTCTCGCGGACCATCTTCATTTCTTTCAGGGTATAACCGTTCTCTGTAAATTTATCGAGAATATTCAACGATCATCGGCTGGAGCTGTTTTCCTTCCAATGCCGCATAACAAGCTTCCGGAATCAGATTCATTTTGGCGACAAGCGAGTTCGGTTTCTGCTGCGGATTATCCTGTCCGTAAGGGACGAAATATATGTTTTTGGTAACCAGCAGCTTCGCGATATTGGCCGCATTCAGTCCAAGACCGTCATTCGTTGAGATCGCCAGCACCAGCGGTCTGCAATTTCTCATCTGCGCCTTGGCTGCCATTAAGACAGGACTGTCAGTCATCGCATTGGCCAGCTTGCTGGTCGTGTTTCCCGTGCAAGGGGCGATAACCAGGACGTCAAGCAGCTTGGATGGGCCCAGCGGTTCCGCCTCCACAATTGTAGAAATAATATCATTCCCGGTTATATCTTTCAACTGTTTCTGCCAATTTTCCGATGTGCCGAATCGGGTATCGGTCGTCATGATGGTGCTCGATACAATCGGCACCACATTCGCTCCCCCGTCTTTGAATCGCTGGATCTGCGGCATCACTTCTTCGAGTGTGCAGTGCGATCCTGTCAGGGCATATCCCACTGTAATTCCATTCCAATTCATTTACGCATCCTCCCGAATCTTGATTTCTTCAGAAATCAGCTCCACCAGCGTGTTGGCCATGATAATGCCGGCTGTTTTTGGAGCCACGATTCCGGGTAGTCCGGGTGCGAGCATGGCTTTGATCCCCCGTTTCTCGGCATAGCGAAAATCGCATCCGCCGGGTGCGGAGGCAAGGTCAATAATGACAGCCTCCCGAGGCATTTTCGAGATGATTTGTGCTGTGACTATCATAGTTGGAATCGTGTTAAAAAGCAAGTCAATATCCGACACATAAGAACCCAGATCCCTTACCAGGAAGGGCTTCCAGCCCATTTCCTCAGCTCTTGCGTAGTGCTCCGATTTACGTACCCCCATCCGAATTTTGGCACCCAGTCCCTGCAGGCTGCGAGCCATTGTAAATCCGGTCCGTCCCATACCAAGCACCATGCTGGTAGATCCGTGGATCGTAAAATCCGTGTTTTGGATCGCCATCATGAGTGCGCCTTCGGCGGTCGGAATGGAATTATAAATAGCCACATCGTCCCTCTCCAATATCTCTACCAGCTTGATCTTATATTTGTCACATAGCGAGCGCAAATAGGGTTTCGCCATGCCTGTATAGATCACTCCATGTCCGGGCATCGCCGCGATATGTTCTTCCTGCAGTCGCAGCGGCCCTTCCGAGAACAGCGCGCTGACACGTCCCTCATCATCACATCCCACTACAGGCAGGATCAGAGCATCGGCGTCCGATAACAGCTCTGGCGTAAGCGGCTCGCGAGTCACTCCCTGAAAAGAATCCTGCAGTTTCTCAAACCCGGCGATCATGACGGAGGCATCCATCTCAGCGCATTTGCGAATCACTTCAATTTGCCTTGCGTCTCCTCCAACAAAGACGGTCCGGACTCCAGTCAGCATGGAAGGCCTCGCTCCTTTCTTCAAACCAACGTATAAAGCATCTTATGCTGCCGCCTATGGGGAGGTGAGCGTATTTCCTTTAAACTACCGCCTTAACGCAGTAAATAACGTTAGGAGAGATAAGTCCGGCTCCATGTCCATCCTGGTTGAAGATCAACGAAAAAAAACACCGCTCCGTTTCAACCGGAGCGGTGTTCATGCTGATATCATGATCCTGATGATACCCTTAAGCTTCCATGGTATGGTTTATTTGCCGGTATGACCGAATCCACCCGCCCCGCGTACCGTATCGGACAGTTCGTCAACTTCCGTAAATTCTACGGCAGGCACGGATTTGAACACCATCTGGGCAATCCGCTCATTACGCTCAATCGCAAAAGGCTCCTGTCCCAAATTGACAAGCAGCACCTTGACTTCCCCGCGATAATCGGCGTCAATCGTACCCGGAGCATTCAGGCAAGTAATGCCATGTTTGTAGGCAAGACCGCTGCGTGGGCGAATTTGCGCCTCAAGCTCGGCTGGCATGGCAATCGCAAAACCGGTCGGGATTAATTTGCGCTCACCCGGGTTTAGCACCACCGGCTCTTGAACGGCAGCGTGCAGGTCGAAACCCGCAGCCAGCTCGGACATTTTCACCGGAAGTTTCACATCTTCATTTCCTGGCAATCTATTGATTTGAACGTAGTGCAACAAATTCATTCCTCCTAAGTACATTCAGTGCTTTATCTGAAGTTCCTACCATCGCTAGTGCATATGGAGTCCCGAACATCCGGTCAAGAACCGCGTTGACATCCTTCATGTCGACCTGTTCGATCCGTTTAATGATCTCGTCCAGACTGAAATGACGGCCCAGCATCAATTCGTTCTTACCCAGGCGATTCATGCGGCTGCTCGTGCTCTCCAGACTCAGGATGAGACTGCCCTTCAATTGTTCCTTTCCTTTGCGCAGCTCTTCCTCCGTCATCCCGTTCTGTGCCAAATCATGGAGCATTTCCGTGGTCAGCTGAAGCACTTCTTTTGTCTGTTTGGGCGCTGTGCCTGCATAGATGGTAAACATGCCGTTATCCGCGTGGGAACTGTGGTACGAATACACCGAGTACGCCAGCCCGCGCTTCTCCCGAATTTCCTGAAACAAGCGTGAGCTCATGCCGCCGCCAATGGCGTTATTCAGCAGAACCATCGCATACTGAAGCTCGTCGCCGATCGAGCAGCCGGGAAACGACATGCAGATATGATTCTGCTCCGTTTTCTTCTTGCGGAACTGCACGCCGTCCAAAAAGGCCGGTACCGCCAGCGGCTCCGACGTTCCATGGTTGGCGAAGCCGCCAAAATGGCGCTCCAATAACGCAATCACTTCATCATTGATGTTGCCGGCCAGGGCAATCACCGTATTCTCAATGGTATAGTGCCGGTCCATGTAGGATCTCAGCGCTTGCGAATCCATCGATTCCAGCCGCTCCTTCGTGCCGAGAATCGGATAAGCAAGCGGGTGGTCACCGTACACTGACAACGACATCAGATCATGAACCAGATCATCCGGCGTATCTTCATACATCGCAATCTCTTCAAGAATGACATTTTTCTCCTTGGCTAACTCGCCCGCATCCAGCTTCGAATTGAAGAACATGTCGGACAGCACGTCAACGGCAATCGGAAAATGCTCATCCAGCACCTTGGCATAATAACACGTATATTCCTTGGACGTAAAAGCGTTGACGTTACCGCCGATGGCATCGAATTCTTCAGCAATGGCACGGGCGTCAAAGCGCTCCGTCCCTTTGAACATCATATGCTCTATAAAATGCGTAATCCCGTTGATGTCTTCCGATTCATTGCGGGATCCGGTTTTCACCCAAATGCCGAATGAAACCGAACGACTTGTCGGGATTTGCTCCATAACCACTCTCAGGCCGTTAGACAATTGTATTTTTTTCACGAATAGGCCCCCCTAACTGTTCCATCAAAGGCTCACTTCGGCTGACAATCAGCCTCATGCCATCCATTCATTCTATCAAACTTTACCATGCGGCTCAACTTCCCTTTGGCATGATTCGCTCCGGTGAAAGCGTCTGGCTAACGGTCCCGATCTCCAGTCCCTTGGCCCGTATTCCGTCAATCATTCCTTTTAATGCCTGGGAAGAGGAGTCCGTTGGATGCATCAATATCAAAAATCCCGGCTCTACCTTCGACGTGATCTTCTGAACGACGGCATCCGGCGCCGGATGCTTCCAGTCAACCGTGTCAAGCGTCCACAGCACCGTCTTCAATCCTCTTGCATGCGCGATGGATACGGTCTGCTGATTGAAATCGCCGGAAGGCGGTGCAAACCACTTATTTACTACGCCCAGGCTTTCTTTAAGCAGATCCTGCGTCTTTGCGATTTCCATCTCCGCCCGATCCCTGCTGAGACGGCTCATGTTTGGATGCGTAAAGGCATGATTCTCCACCTCATGGCCTCGTTTCACGATCTCGGCGGCCAGCTCCGGGTTTTTCTTCAGCCAGCTGCCATCCAGGAAAAACGTAGTTTTCACCTTCTCCGCATCGAGCGTATTCAGCATCGGCACCAGAAATTCATTCCCCCACGCCACGTTTATCATCATCGATACCATCGGTTTACTGGGGTTCCCTCGATAGATCGGTTGTTCCCCCAGATCATCGAGCGTGACTTTAGCCGGTATTTGCCGGTAAACGTAGGGAATGGCATCGCCGGCTTTACGTTTTTTCGACGATGCTGCTTTATATGTAGCTTCGATATCGACTTCGAGTCCATTGTATCCGGGAATCGCTTTCCACACCGAGTCCACCCTGGCATCCACCGGCTCGATACGCGATTTAGCCGCAGCGGCTTCAATTTGACCCAATAAATCCAGATCCACTGCCGTCTCTGAACCGCTGACGAGATGCGCCTCCGGTTTGTTCTCCAGCCCCGATACGTATTTCCAAGCCCCGCTGAACACAGCAACAGCCGACACCATTGCGGCACCGGTCAGCAGCACGGCCATCTTTTTTCCATTCATGGGCATATCCATCCTCCCTAGAGAAGCTTTGTCCCATTTTATGTGCGATCTGACGGAAATATGTACCGAAACATGAGGCCTTAGCCGGGAAAGCCTGATCCGAGGCTTATCCCGGAGCAAGAACATAGGAAGTCCCGGCGTCTGATGAGCAAAAAAGAGCCAGAATGATAGGTTCTGCCTCTTTTCCTTCTATCGATATGCGGTTAAACCTGCAAGCGCGAATTAAGATCCGCTCTTGCTGGCTTCGGTTGTCAACACGGCTTTGCGAGACAGGTTAATCCGTCCCTGCTGGTCGATTTCGGTAACCTTCACGGTAATGACGTCACCGATTGCAACCACGTCCTCTACCTTCGCTACGCGCTCAGTTGAGAGTTGGGAGATGTGCACAAGCCCGTCTTTGTTTGGCAGGATTTCAACAAATGCACCGAATTTCTCAATCCGTTTTACAGTACCTGTATAGATTTCGCCAACAGCTACCTCACGCACGATGCCTTCGATAATCGAAAGAGCCTTCTTGTTCATCTCATCGTTGGACGATGCGATAAATACGCGGCCGTCTTGTTCGATATCGATCTTCACGCCGGTCTCTTCGATGATTTTGTTGATGATTTTGCCGCCGGCCCCGATAACATCGCGGATTTTATCCGGATTGATCTGCATCGTAATGATCTTAGGCGCATATTGGGACAGCGTTTCTCTTGGCTTTTGAATGGCTTCCGCCATTTTTCCAAGGATGTGCATGCGTCCTTCTTTTGCCTGCTGCAGCGCTTCCTGCAAAATCGCGCGGTCGATGCCGTCGATCTTGATATCCATCTGAATGGCGGTAACCCCGTCAGGCGTACCTGCCACTTTGAAGTCCATGTCGCCGAGATGGTCTTCCATCCCTTGAATATCCGTCAAGATGGAAACATGGTCTCCGTCTTTAATCAAGCCCATCGCCACGCCGGCTACAGGCGCTTTGATCGGCACCCCTGCGTCCATCATGGCAAGCGTGCTTGCGCAAATGCTCGCTTGGGATGTCGAACCGTTCGATTCTATAACCTCGGATACGAGGCGAATCGTGTACGGGAAGTCCACTTCATTCGGAATGACCTTCGACAATGCACGTTCACCCAGTGCACCGTGACCGATTTCACGACGGCCTGGAGCGCGAAGCGGACGCGCTTCCCCAACGCTGAACGGCGGGAAGTTATAATGGTGCATGAATCGCTTGGTCTCTTCCAGATCGATTCCATCGAGAATCTGTACATCGCCTAGAGCACCTAGTGTACATACGCTAAGAGCCTGGGTTTGTCCACGCGTAAACAGACCGGAGCCATGCGTTCTAGGCAGCAGGCTGGTATCGCAATCGATAGGACGGATCTCAGACAGACCGCGGCCGTCCGGACGAACTTTATCATGCGTGATCAAACGGCGAACTTCTTCTTTCACGATATCGTGAAGGACCTCTTTAACATCCTTCAACAACTCGGGTGTCTCGATGTATTTCTCTTCGAACACGGTGTATGCTTCGTCGTTGATAGCGTCAATCGCATCTTGGCGAGCGTGCTTCTCCTCAATGCGAACGGCTTCAACAAGACGGGCTTCCGCAAATTCGCGCACTTCGCGATTCACGGTTTCATTGACCGCATGAAGCTTAACCGCCATTTTCTCTTTGCCGCAAGCTGCCACCAGCTCTTCGATCTTGGCTACGATTTTCTTGATTTCCTCATGCCCGAACATGATCGCTTCCAGCATGACTTCCTCAGGAACTTCGTTCGCTTCGGCCTCGACCATCATGATCGCATCTCTGGTGCCGGCGACGACCAGATAAATATCGCTTGCTTCCTGCTCCGCAATGTTCGGGTTCACGACAAAGTTGCCGTCAACGCGCCCCACCGCGACGCCGCCGATCGGACCGTTAAAAGGCACGTCCGAGATGCTCAAGGCAGCGGAGGTACCGATCATGGCCGCGATTTCCGGCTCGCAATCCTGATCAACGCTCATCACCAGATTCAGAACTTGAACGTCATTCCGGAATCCTTCCGGAAACAGCGGACGAATCGGACGGTCTGTCAGACGACTGGCAAGAATCGCCTTCTCGCTTGGTCTGCCTTCGCGTTTGATGAATCCACCCGGAATTTTACCGACTGCGTACAAGCGCTCTTCATAGTTGACCGTCAATGGAAAGAAATCCAGATCCTTCGGTTCACTGGAAGCTGTCACCGTACACAGGACTGCCGTTTCGCCGTAACGAACCATAACAGCCGCATTAGCCTGCTTCGCAAGGCGCCCTGTTTCGAACACGAGGGGTCTTCCGCCAAGCTGCATTTCAACACGTGTTTCCATGTAATCCCTCCTCATGGGGATAAATTTTTTTGAAATCCTAATCATCAGCAAGTTTTTGCCAAACGCTGTCCACATTTCCTAACCAGAGTCATCGAAGCGGTCGAATATCACGAACCTATGTACAGGAACAACCCGAACCGTATAGAAAACATTCTCCGTATAGATTGCCCCGGTTATACCATGAAGTGAAATTTAGCGAACAGACCACGCCTACCATCTAACAAGAATCTATATTAAGATAACCCCACAAAGTGGAGTTTAGGCTATGAAGCGTACGCAGTACTTTGTGGGGAAGCTTTCGTAACGGTAAATTGCACAATACTTAGAAAAGAGCCCGGCTGTGCCGCTGTCGTTCCAAGAAGGACAGTGGACAACCAGGCTGTTTTCGGCACATCTTATGGATGATTAGCGACGCAATCCAAGCTTCTCGATCAAAGCACTGTAACGTTTAACATCCTTGTTTTTCAAGTATGCAAGCAACTTACGGCGTTGGCCGACCATTTTCAACAATCCGCGACGGGAATGATGATCCTTCTTGTGCGTACGCAAGTGGTCAGTCAAGTTCGTAATGTTTTCCGTTAGGATAGCGATTTGCACCTCTGGGGATCCTGTATCGGACTCATGAGTTTTGTGCTCGTCAATCAGTTGTTGTTTACGTTCTTGAGTCAATGCCATCCTGTTCACCTCCCTCATTATAATCGCCGTTGGCCCAGGTACCGACGGTGAGATCGAACATCCAAGCCAAGGTTAGAATTGCCCGATCCTCGGGCAACCTCTAAGAGTATAGCATACTTTACCTGAAAAAGAAAATCCGTTTGCGAACAATTTGTCCCCAAACGTTTTATTCGGTGACATTCAATATTTTGCGGGCCTCGACGGCATCCCGCTGAATCCATTCCACAAGCTCCTGAACCGATTCGAACTTATGCTCCTTGCGGATATATTGAACGATATCCACCGTCATGATCTGGTCGTACAGATCCCCTTCGAAATCAAACAGATGGACCTCGAAGATCGGTTCTGTAATCCCTTCGTGGAACGTCGGTTTCACGCCGACGTTCATGACGCCAGGAATCCAGTCGTGATGCTTATCCGTGCGAGCACGGACGGCATAGACGCCCAATGCAGGCGCTACGAACGGATCCGTCAATTCCAGGTTCGCGGTAGGAAAACCGATCTTTCTTCCCCGCTTCTCCCCGTGAACGACCGTGCCCCGTATGTGGTAATTCCGTCCGAGCCAGCGGTTTGCGTCCGACAGCTGTCCAGTTTTCAAGGCAATCCGTATGGATGAACTTCCTACCTTCTCGCCGTCGACCAGGAATGGCGGTACCGTAACGACCGACATTTTGCCTTCGCCGAGTTCCTGAAGTTTAACTGCATCTCCTGCGCCTTTATGGCCGAACCGGAAATCAAATCCGACTACCGCCGTTTGAAGATTCAAGGGAAAGAGCATTTCTTCAACAAACGCTTCCGGACTTACTTGGGAAAATTCTTTGTTGAACTCGACGACGTACAGAACATCGATGCCCATCTGCTCAAGCAGCTGCTGCTTGTCAGGCTGGGGAGTCAGATAGCCTTCGTAGCTCCCCTTACCGATTACGTCCTTCGGGTGCGGATAAAAGGTAATGAGCGCGGCCGGCACTCCATTCTCCCGAGCAATGTTGACAGCGGCCGAAAGCACGCTGGCATGTCCCAGGTGAAGACCGTCGAACTGGCCGATTGCCGCTACCTTGGGCTCGGCAGCTTCTCGTACGATGTCGGAAGATACAGGATAAGATAATGAAACAATCCTCATGATTTCTCACCTCCACTCACTAAATCCAGTCATGCTTAGGAAAATACTTTCACGGGAACGATAGCGCCCGTCTCTTCCTGACGCTTATAGATGCCCAGAAAGTTTTCCTTTATATCGTACAAACGGATAGGCTCCGAACTGTCGACGGCCGGTTCTACCGCCCTGGAGGACAAGCGTTGCCCCTTCAGAGCGGCCTCCGCCTTCTCTTCGGAAACCGTATGCTTTGCCAGATGGTGAATCGCTTGATCCACCGGAATAAGCCGGGATTGCAGCGTTTCATCCTTCATGAACTGCTCAATTTGCTCCAGGGTCAAGCACTGCGCCTCGGTGATTCCCGCCGATATCGTACGTACCAGCTTAACCATGACGGATGGCAGGCCGAGCTTCCTCCCGATATCCACACAAAGCGTGCGGATGTATGTACCTTTGGAGCACAGTACACGGAAAGAAATTTCCGTATACTCCCCTTCCGGATCAAAGTCCGTCATCTCGATTTCATGAATCGTTACGGTACGGCTTTTGCGCTCCACCGTCTTGCCTTCTCTGGCAAGCTCGTACAATCGTTTGCCGTTGATTTTGACGGCGGAGTACATAGGGGGAACCTGAGAGATCTGGCCTGTAAAAGATTGCAGCGCTTCAAGCGCCTCGTCTCTGGTCACGCGGACTTCATCCGCAGTCTCCACCACATTCCCGGTAATATCCTCGGTATCGGTCGAGTATCCAAGGCGGAGGACCGCATGATACTCTTTAGGCAGCTCCTGCAGATATTCGACGACCCGCGTGGCTCTCCCCAAGCATAACGGAAGCACGCCCGTCACTTCAGGGTCCAGCGTCCCGGTATGTCCAATCCGCTTCAAACGAACCATTCCCCGAACTTTGGCTACCACATCGTGGGAGGTCCATCCGGCCGGTTTGTGAACGGCCAAGATGCCTTCTAATTGCGTCATAGCTTTAATCTCACCTGCTCTACTACTTTAGGGATGATGTCTTGAAGGGAGCCTTCCATGCTGCACCCTGCTGCCCGGACATGGCCGCCGCCGCCAAAAATTTGGGCCAATGCGGCAACATCCACTTTGCCGGCTGAACGCAAACTCGCCTTGACCATTCCAGATTTCAGCGATTTGAACAGAATCCCGACTTCGACTCCCTGAATGTTTCGGGGATAATTGACGATCCCTTCAAGATCCTCGCTAACGGCACCGCATAGTTCCATATGCTCGGGGGTTACGTACACCCAGGCTATTTTACCGTCATCCGACAGACTCAACGTGTTTAACGCCTGAACCAGCACCTTCATCTGCGGCAGCGTCATTTCCTCCAGCAGCGTTTCCGCAATTTCGGGGCCGTTCACACCATAGGATAACAGATCGGAAGCCATGCTCA
The DNA here is from genome assembly GCF_000204455.1 of Paenibacillus sp. HGF5. NCBI lineage: Bacteria > Bacillati > Bacillota > Bacilli > Caryophanales > Paenibacillaceae > Paenibacillus > Paenibacillus sp. HGF5. The sequence continues at coordinate 23,599 of NZ_AEXS01000158.1, forward strand.
TGACCTTGGGCGACGTATTGGAATAACGAAAACCGCCAGTATCCGTTAACAATCCGGTATAAATCGCAGTAGCGATTTCGGCATCCCAATCGATTTCAAACAAATTCAGCAAATCATAAAGGATTTCTGCGGTTGCAGCCGCCTCGGGCACAACCAGGTTAACGGCTCCGTAACGATCATTCGTTGGATGATGGTCAATATTAACGATGCTCGCATGATCGGCAAACACCTGCTGCGTATAACCTACTCTCGCAAAATCCGCGCAATCCACGCAAATGACGTTTGAAAACGTCCTTCCCGGCTGCTGTTCGGACAGATTGAGAATGTCTTCTGCATGCCACAGCTTTTTCATGCGCTTCGGGATGGGCCCTTCGTTGATCATCGTGAATTTCTTGCCCAGACATGAGAGAAGCCAGCCCACCGCAAGGGTGGAACTGACTGCATCTCCATCGGGCTGAACATGCGACACAACCAAATAATCATCGTGCTCCAGCAGAAACGATTTCACCTGCTGCAGCTCTTGTTCATAGGTCTGCATTCGCCCTCTCCTTTATAAACAAAAACTACTCTATTTCTCTTCGCGATCCACGATTTCGGTCAGCAGCTTCTCAATATGGCTGCCATAAGCAATGGAATCGTCGAATTTGAAGATCAGCTCCGGAACATGCCGGAGACGAATTCGCTTGCCCAGCTCGGAGCGGAGAAAGCCGCTTGCTTTCTCCAGCCCTTTCAAGGAAGCCGCCTTCTGCTCGTCGTCGCCGAGCACGCTCAGGTATACCTTCGCTTGGGAAAGGTCGTTAGTTACATCCACGCCGGTCACGGTAATAAAACCGATTCTCGGGTCTTTCAATTCCGTTTGGATCAGTTGGCTGAGCTCTTTTTTAATCTGCTCGCCTACGCGCCCAGTTCTGATTTTTGCCATGGTCTGATCACCTCATTCGTTAGCGCTCTACCGTCTCCATGATGAAGGCTTCGATTACGTCCCCTTCTTTGACGTCGCTATAGCCTACCAAGGTAATACCGCACTCATAACCCTGTGCCACTTCTTTAGCGTCATCTTTAAAGCGCTTGAGGGAATCGATCTTGCCTTCATGAACGACAATGCCGTCACGGATCAAGCGAGCTTCTGCGTTACGCGTAATTTTACCGGATGTCACCATACATCCTGCAATCGTACCCACTTTGCTCACTTTAAAGGTGTTGCGGACTTCCGCATGACCGATCACGGATTCTTTATACTCCGGATCGAGCATCCCCTTCATAGCTTGCTCAATTTCCTCGATTACATTATATATTACACGGTGCAGACGGATATCAACCTTCTCCTGCTCGGCGGTTTGCTTCGCTTGAACGTCAGGACGAACGTTAAACCCGATTACGATCGCGTTGGAGGCAGCTGCCAAAATAATATCGGATTCGGTGATGGCACCGGCACCGCTATGGATAATCTTGACGCGAACGCCTTCCACTTCGATTTTGTTCAAGGAGCCTTTCAGCGCCTCGACGGAACCTTGCACGTCACCTTTGATAATAACGTTAAGATCCTTGATCTCGCCGTCTTTAATGTGCTGGAAGAGATCATCCAGCGTCACCCGCGTATTCGTGTTCAATTCGGATTGACGATGGGTAATCGCACGCTTATCAGCGATATTACGCGCTTTACGCTCATCCTCAAACACCATGAACGGATCGCCGGCGCCCGGAACTTCAGTCAAACCGGTAATTTCGACCGGCGTTGATGGTCCGGCTTCTTTTAAACGACGGCCTTTATCGTTCACCATGGCGCGAATACGTCCAAAGCAGTTGCCGGCTACGAAGGCGTCGCCCACTTTCAACGTACCATGCTGAACGAGGATGCGTGCTACCGGTCCTCTGCCTTTATCAAGCTCAGCTTCAATCACGGTACCGCGCGCGCGTTTATCAGGGTTTGCTTTATATTCATTCACTTCTGCTACCAGAAGGATCATTTCAAGCAAGTCTTCCAGACCCATCCGCTGTTTCGCCGAAACGTTAACAAAGATGGTATCTCCGCCCCATTCTTCAGGCACTAACTCGTATTCCGTCAATTCTTGTTTCACTTTATCCGGGTTAGCGTCCGGCTTATCGATTTTGTTCACGGCAACGATGATCGGCAAACCTGCCGCTTTCGCATGGTTAATCGCTTCGACCGTCTGTGGCATCACGCCGTCGTCAGCCGCAACCACGATGATCGTCATATCCGTTACTTGTGCACCACGGGCACGCATGGCCGTAAACGCTTCGTGGCCCGGTGTATCCAGGAACGTAATCTTCTTGTTGTTGATCTCGACTTGGTAAGCACCGATATGCTGCGTAATCCCGCCAGCTTCGCCACTAGAGACGTTCGTGGAACGGATCGCATCCAGCAGCGTCGTTTTACCGTGGTCAACGTGACCCATAATCGTAACAACCGGTGGACGCTCTTTCAGTTCTTCCGGAGCATCGTTTTCTTCAACGGTCTCAAAACGATCTTCCTCTACCGGAATTTTCACTTCGACTTCTACACCGAATTCGCCAGCGAGCAATAGAATCGTATCGATATCCAGCTCCTGGTTGATGGTGGCCATCACGCCGAGGAAAATCAGCTTCTTGATGACTTCGGAAGCGTCCTTATGAAGCAGCTTCGCCGTTTCACCGACGGTCATGTTGCCACGGACGATAATTTTCTTCGGCGTGTTGTCGATTTTCTCACGAGGCGGCTGCTGATTATGTTGATTCCGGCCGCGGTTGTTCTTGCCACCGCGATTATTGCCACGGAATCCTCCCTGACGGTTGTCATCAAAACGCTTGGAGTCTGAACGATTGTTATTGTTGTTTCTGGAACCGCGGTTCTGGCCGTTGCTGTTATTGGATCCTGAGAATCCGCCTCCGGTTCCACCCGGCTTGCTCTGAGGACGCGCTCCGCCCGGGTTGTTGCCGCCCTGCGGACGCGTTCCTCCTTGATTATTGCCTTGCGGACGCGATCCGCCCTGATTATTGCCTTGCGGACGCCCGCCGCCTTGACCTCCGCCTTGCGGACGGGATCCGGTCTGCGTGCTGCCGCCCGGTCTTGCGCCTTGGCTGCGATTATTCTGCTGGCTTCCTTGTGCGGAGCCAGATTGGTTTCTTCGGGTATCCTGCCCTCCTTGGGGACGCTGGGAACCTGAAGCATGTTGTGTGTTTGAATTCGTTCTACTATTCATACCTACCTGCTTTTCCTGTTGTTTTTTGGGCTGGCTTTGACCTTGTTGTCCTGATACTCGTTGTCCTGATTGACGCATACCGTCCTGCCCATTACGGTTGCCGTCTGCACTCACGTTAGTGGAAGTGCCTTCTGTTTTAGCATGGGATACGGATGCGGCTGCATTCGCTCCGGAACCCGAAGGTTTGCGGTTCTCGGTTCGGGGAGCGTCGCCACTGTCCCGCTTGGCTGCCGCATTCGATTTGATATCTTTGAAGAACTGCTCTACCTTGGACACCGTATCGTTTTCCATTACGCTCATGTGGTTATTGACCGGAACGTTCAAACGCTTAAGTATCGTGATAATTTCTTTACTGCTCATGTTCAACGATTTAGCATATTCGTACACTCGAAGTTTATTGTCTTTGTTTTCCTGTTTACTCAATATACTCCACCTCCGACATTGTCTCCATTTTCTTGGAGATCATTTCTGCGAATCCTTGATCCGTAACTGCCAGCACAACCCGCTCGGGTTTACCTACACTTGTGCCCAGACTTTCCCGGTCAAATCCGATTACCAGAGGGATATTGTAAGAACCGCATTTGTCGCGGAACTTCTTTGTTGTATTATCTGAGGCGTCACCCGCCAGAATAACCAATTTTGCTTCAGAAGACCGGATGGCTTTGAGCACGATCTCATCTCCGGTAACCACCTTGCCTGCCCTCATGGCCAGGCCGAGCTGAGAAAGCGCCCTATTCATCATCGGCAGCACTCTCTTTTGCAGCCAGGAATTCATCCTCAACCTTGATGAAATCCTGTGCCAACTGTTCATAGATCTCAGGCTTCACATGTTGTTTCAACGCTCGATCCAGTGCTTTATTTTTGTGTGCCAGCTTGAAGCAGGAAACCTTGCCGCATAGATACGCTCCCCGTCCCGACTTTTTGCCGGTGAGATCGATCAGGACAGCGTCATCGGGAGTCCTGACAATCCGGATGAGCTCTTTCTTCGGCATCATTTCCTGACACGCCACACATTTACGCAGCGGTATCTTTCTCTGTTTCAAGACGACAACCCCCCGTCATTTGGAATTAATCGACAGAGACGGAATCTTGGTGCATTTCACCTGATTGGGACTTCGGTCTGCCAAATTCCTGCTCCGCCTGACTTTCGCTCTTAATATCAATCTTCCAGCCGGTCAGCTTCGCCGCGAGACGAGCATTCTGGCCTTTGATCCCTATCGCCAGCGAGAGTTGGTAATCCGGAACGATTACGCGCGCCATCTTCTCATCTTCAAATACTTGGACTTCAAGCACTTTGGATGGGCTCAGCGCATTGGCCACGTATTCTTCGACCTGGTCGGAATAACGCACGATGTCGATTTTTTCGCCGCGAAGCTCATTGACAATCGTTTGTACGCGCAATCCCTTAGGCCCTACGCAAGAGCCGACCGGATCGACTTCATCGTTGCGGGAATACACCGCAATTTTGGAGCGGAATCCCGCTTCGCGCGCAACCGAGCGAATTTCCACGACGCCGTCGAAAATTTCCGGCACTTCCAGCTCGAACAGGCGCTTCAAAAGGCCCGGATGCGTACGGGACAGCATAATCTGCGGCCCTTTGGTTGTGTTCTCAACCTTCGTAATGTACGCTTTGATCCGGTCGCCATGCTTGAACTTCTCGTTAGGCATAAGCTCGGTAAGCGGCAGCGCCGCTTCGATCTTGCCAAGGTCGATATAGATGTTGCGCAAATCCTGACGCTGCAGCGTACCCGTAACGATATCGTCTTCCTTGTCAATAAAAGCGCTGTAGATCAGGCCGCGTTCGGCTTCTCTAATGCGCTGGGTAACAACCTGCTTTGCCGTTTGAGCTGCGATCCGTCCGAAATCACGCGGCGTAACCTCGATTTCCGCTATATCTTCGATCTGAAAATGCGGATTGATCTCGCGTGCGGCATGCAGTGAAATTTCAGTGCGCGGATCCAGAACCTCGTCCACGATCAGCTTCCGTGCGAACACCTTGATAACACCCGTGTTGCGATTCATGTCTACCCGTACATTTTGCGCCGTGTTGAAATTGCGCTTGTAACTTGAGATCAGTGCCGCTTCAATGGCTTCAAACAGCACATCCTTGCTGATGCCCTTCTCTCTTTCCAACTCATTCATCGCTTCAATAAAATCCATACTCATTGAAAATCGGTTCCCCCTTTCAAAACTTCCGTTTAAAAAATGATGGCCAATCTGGCACTGGCTACTTTTGCATATGGAATCACGTGCTGCTTCTTCGCGGTCTGAATGACCAGCTCCTCGTTATCAAAGGATTCCAGCTTGCCTTCAAATTCCTTCAACCCGTTAATCGGCTCGTATACCGTAACAAACACGTTCTTGCCGACTGACTTCGCAACATCCTCTTTTTTCTTCAGGGGACGTTCCGCGCCAGGAGAAGAGACTTCAAGAAAATAAGCCGTCGGAATCGGATCGTTCTCGTCCAGCTTCTGGCTCAGGTGTTCACTGATTAAACCGCAATCGTCAATGTCAATGCCGCCGTCCTTATCAACAAACACGCGCAAGAACCAGTTGCTTCCTTCCTTAACGTATTCCACATCTACCAGTTCAAAGCCGTGTTCGTCCAAATACGGCTGCACCATTTCTTCCACAGTCGTTTTAATCTTTGATGTGCTCAAAGAACATAACCTCCAAGTTGATTTCCTATATACCAAAGAGTAAAGAGTGGGTTGCCCCACTCTTTACACAACGGTTTTATCTCCATGATTACCAAAAAAATTATAACATAGTCTGGTAATAGTGACAAGTATGACTCCTTGACTGTCAAGGCGTCACGGCCATGAAAGAATGACAAGAATCAGAACAATGACAACTGGTTGCTCTCCGGCAGACCGCGGAAGCATCCCATTTGGGTCAACAGCTCCACGGCGGTTTTGCTTGCCTTCGATTTTTGCTGGAAGTCCTCGATGGAGAGGAATTCTCCGAATTCACGCGCGGCGGCAATGTTGCGGGCGGCGTTATCGCCGATTCCCGCAAGCGCAGAGAACGGCGGAATGAGCGAGTCCCCATCCACCTTGAATCTCAAGGCGTCGGATTGATACAAATCGATGTTCTTGAATGAGAAGCCCCTTGCCGTCATTTCCAGCGCCATCTCCAGAATCGGCAGCATGCCTTTTTCCTTCGGGCTCGCTCCGAAGCCGAGCTGCTCGATCTCTTCAATCCGGCGGTAGATCGCCTCATAGCCCTGACAGCATAATTCGATATCAAAATCCTCGGCGCGTACCGAGAAGTAGGTTGCGTAGTATTCAATCGGATAATACAGCTTGAAGTAAGCCGTTCGCACCGCTGAAATAACATATGCGGCGGCGTGGGCTTTCGGGAACATGTACTGGATTTTGAGACAGGAATCAATGTACCACTGCGGCACTTTGCATTTCTTCATCTCGTCGATCCATTCCTGGGACAACCCCCGGCCTTTACGCACGCTTTCCGTAATCTTAAATGCGAGGCTGGCGTCCATGCCGGCCTTGTAAATCAGGAACAGCATGATGTCATCGCGGCAACCAATAACGGTTTTGATGTTGCAGGTGCCATTCTTGATGAGCTCTTGAGCGTTGCCGAGCCATACGCCGGTTCCGTGAGACAGGCCCGAGATTTGCAAAAGGTCAGCAAAACTCGACGGCTGCGACTCCACCAGCATCTGGCGCACGAACTTGGTTCCCATCTCCGGCACGCCGAAGGTGGCCACCGGCGAGCGTATTTGCTCCGGCTTCACGCCGAGCGCTTCCGTCGAGTTGAACATGCTCATTACTTTCGGATCGTTCATCGGGATCGTCGTTGGATCCACCCCGGTCAAATCCTGGAGCATTCTCATCATCGTCGGATCGTCGTGTCCCAGAATATCCAGCTTGAGCAAATTCGCTTCAAAGGCATGGTAATCGAAATGCGTCGTTTTCCATTCTGCGTTGACATCGTCCGCGGGGAATTGCACTGGCGTAATCTCTTCCACTTCGATGTAATCCGGCACAACGACAATACCGCCGGGATGCTGGCCCGTGCTCCGCTTGACGCCGGTACAGCCTGATGCCAGCCGGTTCAATTCCGCGCCCCGCCAGCGTTTGTTGTTGTGTTCCTCATATTTTTTGGCAAAGCCAAACGCTGTCTTCTCTGCCACGGTGCCGATGGTACCCGCACGGAATACGTTTTCCTCGCCAAACATCTCTTTAGTGAAATTATGGGCATGCGGCTGATATTCACCGGAGAAGTTCAAGTCGATATCGGGAACCTTATCCCCTTTAAAACCCAGGAAGGTTTCGAATGGTATATCCTGTCCCTCGCCTTTCATCATGTTTCCGCATTCCGGACAAGCCTTATCCGGCAAGTCGAATCCGCTCGGCACGCTGCCGTCCAGGAACCATTCGCTGTGCTTGCAGTCGCTGTTCAAGCAAATGTAATGGGCGGGTAGCGGGTTAACCTCGGATATGCCGAGGAATGTCGCAACGACGGAGGAGCCTACGGAACCCCGTGAACCAACCAAATAGCCGTCCCGGTTCGATTTCTTAACCAGCTTCTCGGAAATCAAATAGTTCGCGGAGAAACCGTATTTAATGATTGGCTCAAGCTCTTTTTCCAACCGGGCCACTACGACTTCCGGCAAGTTCTCGCCATAAATGGACTTGGCCGTGTCGTAGCAGGTGTTGCGGATTTCTTCATCAGCGCCATCCAGAATCGGCGTAAACAGCTTATCCGGGAACAATTCCAGCTCTTCAAAGCGGTCGGCCAATTCGCTTGTGTTCGTCACAACGACTTCATAACATTTATCCTGACCCAAAAACTCGAACTCTTGGAGCATCTCTTCCGTAGTCCGAAAATGCGCGTCTGGCTTGCGCATATCCTTGAGCGGGCTGAAGCCGGTAATGCCATGGATGGTGATGTCCCGGAACAGCTTGTCCCGCGGTTCCAGATAATGCACATTCCCTGTAGCGATGACCGGCTTGTTCAGCTTCTCGCCGATGCGCACGACTTTGGAAATCGCGGTTTTGATCTCTTCGGGGCTGCCTACCAGACCTTTGTCCACCAAATGCATATACATCGTCAACGGCTGGATTTCCAGAACGTCGTAAAAGCCTGCAATCTCTTCGGCTTCCTCCTCCGTCTTGTTCAGCACCGTTTCGAAGAACTCCCCTTTTTCGCAGCCGGACAGCACCAGCAGTCCGTCCCGCATCTCTTGGAGCTTGGATTTCGGGATGCAGGGCACCCGCTTGAAATATTCGGTATGCGACATGGAGATCAGCTTGTACAGGTTTTTCTTGCCCGTCATATTCAAAGCATAAATCCCGCAGTGGAACGGACGGGTATTGGACAGATCCGTACCTACATAATCATTGAGGCGGTCCAGCATCTTGACGCCTTTGGTTTTGTCCACATCGCTAAGGAGCCCGTTCAGTATTCCAGCCAGCGCAATCGTATCGTCAATTGCTCGGTGATGGCTTTCCAACAGCACCTTGTACTTATCCGCCAATGTGTTAAGACGGTGATTCTTAAGTCCCGGATGGACCAGTCGGGCCAGCTCCAGCGTATCCAAATACGGATTCTCCAGCGTGTCCATGCCTGCATTCTTGAGTGCTGCCTGAATGAACCCCATGTCAAACCGCGCGTTATGAGCCACGAGCACGCCATCGCCGACGAATTCAACAAATTCCTTCAATACCGGCTCCAGTTCAGGAGCATCCTTGACCATATCGTCATTGATGTTCGTCAATTGCTGGATATGGTACGGAATTCGCTCGTGCGGATTGACAAACGTGGCGTACCGGCCAATCTCCTTGCCTTCGTGCATCTTCACGGCAGCAAGCTCGATGATCTTGTTCGCGGTGATGGACAAACCCGTGGTTTCAATATCGAATACCACGTAAGTCGCGCTGCTCAGTTCAATCGGCTGTGCCTGTTCCACGATGTTGACGGCATCGTTCACGACATTGGCCTCGACGCCGTACATCATTTTGATTCCGTGTTTCTTGGCGTTCTTGGCTGCGTCAGGATAACATTGCACACCGCCGTGATCACTTACGGCAATCGCTTTATGTCCCCATGCGGCCGCCGTTTTGATGTACCGGTCGATCGGCGTGACCGCGTCCATCGTGCTCATGGTCGTATGGAGGTGGAATTCCACCCGCTTCTCGGCGGCGTTATCCTTGCGGGAAGGGGGCGACTGGACCTCATTGAGGTCGGACGGGATCATCACCAGCTCCGGCACCTGCATAAACCGGTCATATTCCACGCGACCGCGCGCCTTCACCCATTTGCCGTTCTCAAGAAGGCTCAGGACTTTCAAGTCATCCTTCGTTTTGCCAAACATCTTCATCTGCAAGGAGTCGCTGAAATCGGTCAAGTTGAAGGTAAACAGCGTGCTGCCGTTTCGGAGCTCCTTGCGGTCCAATCCGAAAATGGTCCCCTGGATCGTAATTTTCTTCTCTTCGTCCTGGATCTCCTGGATCGAAACGGGCTGATCCTTGATATCATATCCAACCTGAAGCCGAACGGCGCCTTCTTCCTCGTCCTCGGCATCCAGCTCCGCTTCCATGCTGCTCATGATCTGTTCGATAACCTCGCGCTCTTCCTCGCGCTTCCTCTGCTCGAACTCCTCGTAAGCGGCCTGGCCATTATCGCCGACCTGCATCTTCACGCGCAGTGTCAGATCGAAGTACTGCCCGAAGAAGCGGGTAATGGCGGCATCGATTTGTTTCTTGCGGGCAAGCTCAAGCGACATGCCATCCGACATGGAGAGAAGGACCTGCCCGTCTTCCACCTCGTGTTTCGCCCTTGTCATCCATCCATTGACCGACGGAATCTCCCGATGTGCCCACTCCAGAAACAAGCCCCAATACTCCTGCACGATATCGGCCTCCGGAACGCCGCTTCCATACCGGAACACAAATTTGATCTTTGCGATATGTCCCATCTTCTCCTGAATCCTCAGGCAAAATGTGCGATACACTTCAGCCGGGACCAAGGTCTCCTTCTGAACGGTTATCCTCCAGTCCTTGCTGTTCCTGCTGGTCTCTACTTGTTCAATCACACCGTCTAAAAAATAGGGTTCCACCAGATTGGCCGGAACTTCTCCCTGCTTGATCAGCAGTTCAAATCGCTTCCTTTTATCTTCAGTCGTGCCCATGGTTCCCTCCCCCTGCATAACATAAAGCTGTAAGAAAAACTTCTATCGACGTACATCCACAATAGACAGACCGCGTTGAGCGGATAAAAAACAGAATAAAGCTTCCGCCGGCAGCACTCCATCGTCCTGCCCCGAGAAAGAGAGCGTACGTCATACTGCCATCCGGAAGCTTACTCCAGATGATGAATCCCCGGTACGGACGAGCAATTGCCCTTCGTCATGCAATCCGGAAAGTCATAATATCGAATTCCTAGTACGCTCTCGCGAACAGCACCGTATGCTTCGCATCCTCGCCGCATACGAGACACTTGGTTTTGTTCTCGGCCGGTTCAAACGGAATGTTTCTGCTCGTCGCGCCGGTTTCCTGCTTCACGGTGTCTTCGCAAGCTTCCGAACCGCACCATCCTGCCAAGGTAAACCCGCGCTTGTCCTCCATGCTGTCCTTCATTTCGTCCAGCGTCTCCACCGAATAGAAATGATCCTCGCGGAACTGCTTCGCACGATCGAACATTTCCTGATGCACCTGTTCCAGCATGCTCTGCACTTCCTGGATCAAGTTGGCCTGCTCCACAACCTTCTTCTCGCCCGTAATGCGGGAAACGAGCACGCAGACGCCATTCTCCATATCACGAGGCCCGATCTCCAGACGAACCGGAACACCGCGCATTTCGTACTCATTGAATTTCCAGCCTGGACGCACATCCGGATTGTCGTCCACCCGTACGCGGATCCCGGCGGATTTCAGTTCACGGAACAGCTCGTCCGTACGGCCCACGACGGCGTCTCTCGTCTTCGGAGGCCCGATTGGAATCATGATCACTTGAGTCGGCGCAACTTTTGGAGGAAGCACCAATCCCCGGTCGTCCCCATGGACCATAATCAAGGAGCCGATAAGACGCGTGCTGACGCCCCAGGAAGTCGTATGTGCGTATTCCAGCGTATTTTCACGGTTCAAATATTGAATATCGAAAGCTTGCGAGAAGTTGGTACCCATGTAGTGTGATGTGCCTGCTTGTACAGCCCGACCGTCTTTCATCATCGCTTCGATGGAGAACGTGTCCACGGCACCCGCGAATTTCTCCGAAGGCGTCTTCTGCCCCTTGATCACCGGAATCGCGAGATAGTCCTCTACGAATTGCTGATAGATATCGAGCATTTGCATGGTTTCCCCTCTTGCTTCCGCTTCCGTTTCATGCGCGGTATGACCCTCTTGCCATAAAAACTCGCTGGTGCGGAGGAACGGCAGCGTGCGCTTCTCCCAGCGCACCACGTTGGCCCACTGATTGATCAGCACAGGAAGATCACGATAGGATTGAATCCATTTGGAATACATGTGCCCGAACATCGTTTCGGAAGTCGGACGAATAGCCAGACGCTCTTCAAGCTTCTCGCCCGCCGCTTCGGTCACCCATGGCAGCTCTGGATTGAAACCTTCCACATGCTCCTTCTCTTTCTGGAAAAAGCTCTCCGGAATGAACAACGGGAAATAAGCGTTCCGATGTCCCGTTGCCTTAAAGCGCCGATCCAGCTCCGCTTGGATATGCTCCCAAATTTCATAACCGTCCGGTTTAAAGACGATGCAGCCCCGGACTGGGGAATAATCCATCAAGTCCGCTTTTTTGATGACATCGATGTACCAGCGCGAGAAATCTTCTCCTTGCGGCGTGATCTCCGTCACGAATTGTTTATCCTTCGATTCCTTAGACATATAAATCGTGTTCCTCCCATTAATAAAACGCGTGGTCTAAGCCGTTCATTCAGGCGGCTTGACTGGACGTTATTGGCGATATGTGTGAACGGGCCGCGGCTATAAAGCGCGCCCTGTATTATAGCAACTCTATGCTAGATATCGTTATGCGTGAAAACACCGCTAACAATAGAAAAAGGTACGGCTTTCGTCGCGGCTGGCGCACCGAGCCGTACCTTAAGGTCTATCCGTTGATCAAACGCAAAATATCGTTATAGGTGACGGCAATCATTAACAGGAACAGCATCGCAAACCCGATAAAGTGAACCATGCCTTCCCTGTTCGGGTCAACCGGCTTGCCCCGTAATGCCTCGATCCCCAAGAATACGAGCCGGCTTCCATCCAGCGCCGGAATCGGCAGCAGGTTGAATATGCCCAGGTACAAGCTTAGAATGGCCGCCCAATAGGTCAGCTGTTCGATACCCTGTTTGGCGATTTGACCCGTGACCTCGAAGGTGCGCACAGGACCGCCTAAATCATCCATGGAAAACTTCTGAATCAACTGTCTGAAGCCCTGGAAAATAATATTGGTGGTGTCAACCATCGCCGTCCCGGAGCCGGTAATCGTCTCTCCAAGCCCTGCGGATCGGGTAGGAAGCTCAGGAACGATCCCGACCTTGCCGCCTTCCTGGCCCTCCATGGTCCGAGGCGTCAACGTCAAATCGAAAGATTCCTCGCCCCGACGTACGGTCCATTCCATCGGCTTGTCCTTGGAGGCCGCAATCAATTCGATCATCTTCTGATAATCGGCCCCAATCGCCGTTCCATTGATGCTCTCGATGATGTCGCCCTCTTTCAGATCCGCTTCGTCTGCTGGCATGCCTTTCGTAATCTCGCCAATCTGTACGTAGGTTGGATTCTCGACCGGTATACCGGCCATCTGAATGTGAAGGGCAAACAGCACGAAGGCCAAAATAAAGTTCATGACAGGGCCGGCAAATATCGCAAGCGCTCTTTGGCCGACGGTCTTGCTGCCGAACTGGCGGTCTCTCGGTGCGATCTGCGTCTCGACACCTTTAGCTACCGTTAATGCTTGCGGATGGATCTCGTACTGCTGAAATTCACCATCCACATCAAGCCTAACCGACAAACGGTCCACCATGTCGATAAACTGGACTTCGCCGCGAATGACATTTTTACGGTTGTCGAGTTGATCCAGATAAATCTTTTTCACTTGATTCTCTGCGTTCACTCGAACCGCAATCGTCTGACCAGGCTGAATCTCGACAAGTTCCGGATCTTCTCCGGCCATGCGGGCATATCCGCCGAACGGGAGAAGACGAAGCGTGAACTGCGTTTCATGGCGTTTATATGAGAACAGCTTAGGACCAAATCCAATCGCGAACTCGCGTACCAAGATTCCGGCACGCCGGGCAAAATAATAGTGACCCCATTCGTGCACGGTAACGATCACAAAAAACATGAGCACCGTTAAAAAAACGACCCGAACCATTTCCAATTATTTACATCCCCCTTTTCCTCTGAGAACGCAGTATGTCCCTATAGATTATCATTATTCTCCTGTCGTCCACAAGAGAATCACAAGCTGTCCGCTTTTTTTCAAGGGAGATTTCAAAAACACTTCAAAACTTATAGTCGGGAAGCTATTTCACGTGCAATCCGATCATTCTCTTCAATCGTCTCCAGCGCCGGTTCCGGCACGTTATGGTGACGATTCAGCACTTCCTCGATAATCTCTTCGATTCGCAGAAAAGAGATTTCGCCGCGGAGAAAGCGGGCGACCGCGATTTCATTGGCCGCATTGAATACCGTTGGCGCTGTACCACCCATTTTACCACATTCATAAGCGAGCCTTAAACAAGGAAAACGCTCAAGGTCCATTTCCCGGAAGTGCAGCTTTCCTGCTTCTGCCAAGGAGAGCCTTGGTGCAGGCGAAGACCACCGCTCGGGATAAGTCAGCGCATATTGAATCGGGACCCGCATGTCCGGGTTGCCGAGCTGCGCGATAATGCTGGAATCGCGGAACTCCACAAAAGAATGGATGATGCTTTCCGGGTGGAGAAGCACGGAAATATTGTCGTACGGTATGCCGTACAACCAATGCGCTTCAATGACCTCAAGCCCTTTATTGACCATGGTCGCAGAATCGATCGTGATTTTGGCTCCCATGGACCAGTTTGGATGCTTAAGCGCATCCTCCACCGTAACGTTGACCAGCTGATCGCGGGTGTAATCCCGGAACGACCCGCCGGAAGCGGTCAGCGTAATCCGTTCGATATCTTCATGCCGTTCTCCGTTCAAGCATTGGAATATGGCGGAATGCTCGCTGTCGATCGGCAAGAGCTTTACCCCTTTTGCAGCGGCTTGAGCGGTAACCAGGTGACCTGCAGTAACCAATGTTTCCTTGTTGGCAAGCCCGATCGTCTTCCCCTCGTTAATGGCCGCAAGCGTAGAAGAAAGGCCTAAACTTCCAACGACCGCAGTAACGACCAGCTCGGCGTCTGTCGCTGCCGCAATCTCGATCAGGCCTTCATGGCCATGAAACACTTCGGTTCCGGCAGGAAGATCATGCCTTATGCTGTCAGCAAGCTCTTTCGTCGCAACGGACACTTTTCGCGGAGAAAACTCCTGAACCTGCTGAAGCAGCAATTCCTTATTGCTCCCCGCAGCCAAGCCTTCAATCTGAAATTGTTCCCGGTGCATCCTCACCACATCCAAGGTTTGGGTGCCAATGGAGCCCGTGGAGCCGAGTACGCTGATCTTCTTCATGCTCATCTTTCCTTTCATCAGTAAGGCAGGAGACTCAATATATGTACAAACGGAAATACGACGATCCAACTGTCGCATCGATCCAGTATTCCTCCATGTCCCGGCAGCAGCTTGCCCGAATCCTTGATGTCATACACCCGTTTATAGGCGGATTGCACCAAGTCGCCGAGCTGGCCGATAACGGCGCAGGAAAGCCCAATCAGAACCGCATGTCCAGCCGTCAGGATTCCATCTGAGAAGAATGAAAAGAGCAGCGACGTGAACACGGCGATGATCACACCGCCGAGCGCACCCTCCACCGTTTTGTTCGGGCTTATGGAAGGCCATAATTTATGGCGCCCCATGGCGCGGCCGACAAAATACGCTCCCGCATCACTTGCCCAGATCGAGGCCAGCAGCAAAAAAGTCCAAAATACGCCATGCCCGTCGGGAGCATGCCGAGATTCGGCTATGAAGGAAAATCCGATGCCGATATAGACCGAGGCCAAAAACAATAAAGAGATCCGTTTGATATCTATCGTATTTTTCGTGGTCACCGTCGCCAGCAAAAATAAGAGCAGCAGGAGCCAAAGCACATGTTCCCATGGGATCGGAAGTTTCAGATCAAGCGGACCCCATGGAAATACAAGCAGCAGCACTCCCGCATACCCGATCCATGCCGTTCCCCCGAACGGTGCCGTATGGGTCATGCGCACAAACTCATAGTAACCGACTAGCGCCATCGCCAGAATCAGAAGATGGTACCACAGACCGCCTATGAAACATAATCCTAAAAAGACCGCTCCCGCTATAATTCCGGTAATCAATCGCTGTTTCAAAACGTTCCATCCTCCATCGGCTACGACAGTCCACCGTAGCGCCTAGTTCTTTGTTGATAATCGGCTACGGCCTCCACCAAATGGTCTTTGGTGAACTCCGGCCAATAGGCATCCGTAAACCATAACTCGCTGTACGCGAGCTGCCACAACATAAAATTGCTCAGCCGCAGCTCGCCGCTTGTGCGGATCAGTAAATCCGGATCCGGCAATTCGCCTGTGAGGAGCCGCTGGCCAATCAGTTCCTCTGTAATGTCCTCAGGACGGAGAATTCCGTCACGCACTTCCCGTCCGAGCGCCTTGACACTTTCGGTGATCTCTTTCCGGCTGCCGTAATTGAGCGCAAAGTTAAGCACAAGCCCGTCATTGCCGGCAGTTTTCGCAACAGCTTCTTCCATCGCAGACACGGTATGGGACGGAAGGTCTTCCGGATGCCCCATCATGCGGACCTGGACATTTTTCTCGATCAGCTCTTCCAGCTCAATAGCCAGAAACTCCTGCGGAAGCTTCATCAGAAAATCGACCTCATCCTTCGGACGCGTCCAGTTTTCTGTAGAGAAAGCATACATCGTCAATATTTTGATTCCCAACTCATCGGCGGCTATGGCAGCTCTTTTGACAGCCTTCATGCCATTCTGATGGCCAACGATCCGCGGCATGCCGCGCCGTTTCGCCCAACGCCCATTGCCATCCATGATGATGGCAACATGATGCGGGATGTTGTCCGGAGAGAGCTGATGCGTCTGCTGACTGTCCTCCTGATTCAACCACGATCGAACCCGTTTGATCATTCCATTTCCTCCAGGCATCTTTCTGCAAAAAAAGAGACAAACCCCACCATTGACAGGAGGGGCCACAAGTCTCTTATACTTCCATAATCTCTTTTTCTTTTGCAACGAGGACTTTGTCGACTTCTGCGATAAATTTATCCGTCGCTTTTTGGATATCTTCCTGATGTCTCCGGGACTCGTCCTCGGAAATATCCGTTTTCTCCAATTTTTTGATGTCGTCGTTGGCATCACGGCGAATGTTGCGGATGGCCACTTTCGCTTCCTCGCCGAATTTCTTCGTCATTTTCACCAGTTCGGTTCTGCGTTCTTCCGTCAGTGCAGGTACGACGAGACGAATTTGATTACCATCGTTCGCCGGTGTCAATCCGATATCCGATTTCATGATCGCTTTCTCGATATCCGCCAAGGACGACTTGTCCCAAGGCTGAATCATGAGCGTTCTGGAATCCGGCGTGCTGATGTTAGCCAGCTGATTCAGCGGAGTTTGCGCTCCGTAGTATTCCACCGTGATCCGGTCGAGGAGCGCCGGCGCTGCCCGCCCTGCGCGCAGAGTTGCCAAGTCACGTTTCAAAGACAGGATCGCTTTTTCCATGCGTTCTTCTGCATTCTTTTTCACCGATTGCGGCATTAGTCTACACTCCCTTTAACGATCGTTCCGATTTTCTCGCCCAGAACGACGCGCTTGATATTACCTTGCTCCGTAATAGCGAAGACGATGAGCGGGATGTTGTTGTCCATACATAACGATGAAGCTGTAGAGTCCATTACCCCAAGGTTTTTGTTCAATACGTCTAGATACGTCAGCTGCTCGTACTTCTCGGCAGTTTCATCCTTAAATGGATCAGCGGAGTACACTCCGTCCACCTTGTTCTTCGCCATAAGAATCACTTCTGCTTCGATTTCCGCGGCGCGAAGCGCTGCAGTCGTATCGGTGGAGAAGTATGGGTTCCCTGTTCCTGCCGCAAAAATAACGACACGGCCCTTTTCCAAATGCCGAATGGCTCTGCGGCGAATATACGGCTCTGCAATTTGCTGCATGGAGATCGAGGTTTGCACCCGGGTCGGCACATCGATTTGCTCCAAAGCATCCTGAAGGGCCAAAGAGTTCATCACCGTTGCGAGCATTCCCATATAGTCCGCTGTCGCACGGTCAATTCCGTTCGCGCTGCCGGCGATACCGCGCCAGATGTTGCCGCCGCCGCATACGATCGCGACCTCCACACCAAGCTCGACAACCTCGCGAACCTGCTCAGCGATCGATGAGATCGTCTCAGCATCAATACCATATCCATTCTGCCCTGAAAGGGATTCCCCACTGACTTTCAATATCACTCGTTTATATACAGGCTGTTCCAAATGATAACCCTCCACTTTAAGACGGCGCCTTAAGTATACGACGCCCGTTTGAAAAACGACAGACAGACACACCGGCACTGCTTGACGGTTTATAAAAATCGGGTAAAAACATCCGTCTCAAGTAGAAACTTCTGGTCGTCTAATCAAGACCTAAGTCCATTCTTTCTTGTGAGATAAGGGTAGTCTTTACTCCGAATTTATAACAATCTTATCTCTCTTATGCCTTTATATCTCTTAAAAAAGAAGGAACACAGGTGTGTTCCACTCTTTTCTATAACTTATATTAGCCTATCCGGCTTATTTATTCACCTGGGCCATAACTTCTTCTACGAAGTTGTCTTGTTTTTTCTCCAAGCCTTCGCCCAATTCGAAACGGGCAAAACGACGAATGGAGATGTTCTCGCCGATTGTGCTGATTTTTTCGTTAAGCAGCGTGCTGATCGTTTTGTCAGGATCCTTGATGAAAGGCTGCTCAAGCAAGCAATACTCTTCATAGTATTTGTTGATGCGGCCTTCAACCATTTTCTCAACGATTTTTTCAGGCTTGCCTTCGTTCAGGGCTTGGTTTTTCAAAATTTCTTTTTCTTTCTCAAGCTCGTCACTAGGTACTTCTTCACGACGAACGTATTTAGGGTTTGCAGCAGCAATATGCATTGCGATATCGCGAGCAAACTCTTTAAATTGATCCGTTTTGCCTACGAAGTCTGTTTCACAGTTGATTTCCACGAGAACGCCGATGCGTCCGCCACCGTGAATGTAAGACTCGACAACGCCTTCCGTTGCAACGCGTCCAGCTTTGTTAGCCGCTGCGGACAAGCCTTTCTCGCGAAGCACCGCGATCGCTTTTTCGATATCACCGTTTGTTTCGTCGAGCGCTTTTTTGCAATCGAGCATGCCCGCGCCTGTTCTTTCGCGAAGTTCTTTTACCGCACTAGCTGTTACTGCCATTAGAATTCCCTCCATATTGGTATGATCAAGTATGGCGGTCGGAATCTGGAAGCAGCCGTCCTTCGACGTGCTCTCCAAGAATTCCGGACCGCTTAAGTATTTGTTTCCCTTGCCCTGCCAGAAGCTGATGTTCGTAGCGCAATCCGGCCTGACATCTTAAAAAAAGGGCAGTGAGAGGTTATACACCTACCAACCACCCTTTTCATTTAATTCATGGTTTATACGTTTAATCCCGATTAAGCTGTTGTTTCTTCGCCTTGGTGAGCTTCAACAACGGCATCGGCCATTTTACCAGTCAACAATTTGACAGCGCGGATCGCGTCATCGTTACCTGGAATTACATAGTCGATTTCATCCGGATCGCAGTTCGTATCAACGATACCAACGATTGGGATACCCAATTTGCGAGCTTCCGCAACAGCGATGCGCTCTTTGCGAGGATCGATAACGAACAATGCGCTTGGAAGGCCCTTCATGTTCTTGATACCGCCCAGGAATTTCTCAAGACGATCTTTCTCTTTGCGGAGAAGGATGACTTCTTTCTTAGGCAATACTTGGAACGTGCCGTCTTCTTCCCAAGTTTCGAGCTGCTTCAAGCGGTTGATACGCTTTTGGATCGTTTCGAAGTTAGTCAGAGTTCCGCCGAGCCAACGTTGGTTGATGTAGAACATGCCGCAACGCTCTGCTTCTTCCTTCACGGAATCTTGAGCTTGTTTTTTCGTGCCGACGAACAGGATTGTACCGTTCTCACCAGCTACGCTTTTTACGAAGTTGAATGCTTCTTCAACTTTCTTGACCGTTTTTTGCAGGTCGATAATGTAGATACCGTTTCTTTCAGTGAAGATAAATTTATCCATTTTCGGGTTCCAGCGACGAGTCTGGTGACCGAAGTGAACGCCAGCTTCCAAAAGCTGTTTCATGGAAATTACTGCCATCTTCACGCACCTCCTAAGTTTGGTTTTTGTGTGTCCCTCCGCCAAGATCATTTTCCATTAAGACTCCCATTCCAGGAAGCACCCTCAACGGAATCACTCTGGCGTGTGTTTTAACACCGTCAATTACTATAACATAACCATGGGCAGGTTGCAATGTCTTTTGTGTGCATGACCAGCTCAAGCCAATCAGGGGCTTGAAGAGTAACAATAAAGAAAAAAACCACTCTCAACCGGAGTGCTAGTTGGAGGGTTTTGTTGTGATCTTTGTGATAATCGAATTGTAGCTCTCGCCGATCGTAAACGAGTACGTACCGCTCAGGATTCTGGTGTTGATTTTATTCTCGGTAGCTTTATTGATGAATGCCTGTTTGTTGTCAATGACGCCGGCATTCAAAAGGCTGTTTGCTACATCGCTGAGATTGTTTCCGGATGGAATCTTTACTTGAATAGACGCTTTAGCCGGTGTTTTCGGCTTGGCCGGATTCGTTACCTGGGAAGAAGCTTCCTGTTTCTTCTGCGCGTCCGTTTCAGGTTTCTCCGGGCTCTCCGGTTTCTCCGGCGCCTCAGGCTTCGTCGCTTCAGGCTTATCGACCGGTTCGGCACCTTCGGACTCGCCTTCTCCCTCGCCCAGCCTCTTCTCTTCCCACTGCTCCGCCGTCATCAGCTCGTCCGTACCTTCGACGACCTGCATATCCAAAGCCTCTGCTGCAGCCACCAGTTGCTCCTTCGTTAACTCCTTTGTCTCCGAAGCGGTTGCCCCTTGGCCGATCCACATCAGCTGCAGCAGCACAGCGGCGATCACCAGACCGCTCCCGAGGCCCATCATAAACATTCGGTTCTTGATCACACGGATTCCTCCTGTTTGGCCAACTGGATAATGAGTTGAACTTCGCCTCGCTGAAGTCCCGTGGACTTGGCTATCATATCGATAGATTTGCCTTGTTCATATAAATCAAACAGTTCCGCGTATCTGGATTTGATGGAATGGACCGGAGGGGCATGATCCGCCTCCGATGACGCTGCAGCCGCTTCTGCAGACAAAGAAGCCGCCGCAGCTGCCTGCGCCAGCTTCTCTTCAGCCGTTCGAAGACGCGTTTGCGATTCGGTCATTTTCTGCTCCATGGCCAGCATGCGCTGCCGCAAATCGCTGACCTGCTCCTGATGCGCTTGCTGCTTGGCATCAAGTTCTTTCTTCATTTGACTAACCAGCTCGACCAACTGCTCGTTCTCGTTCTGGATTTCCGCCATGTATCCTTCAAGCGTGTTCTCGACTTCCTTTACAACCCGCTCGCTGGACACGGTCTCTTCCCGGCGTTTCGGCAGCATGAAAGCATACAGCACGGCCGCAATGCCTAGCAGCACGATATATATCCACGGTTTCAAATCCATTAACTCCTTTGTGCCTATAAATTATCTAGAGCGAAATATCGAAATTTTTGCCTTTATAGGGGTGCTCCGCCGGCTGTTCCAAAGTCTCGCCCGCTTCTGCAGACCCCCGCCCTTGCTGCTGGCCTGAGGACTGGCGGCTCCCGTCATCCCGCACGGCTGTTTCGGCCGTCTCGCTCACTTCCGTGCTTCGCTGGGCTTCGGCCCGGCTGTTCTTGGTTTGTTCACCTGCTAACAGCATCTGTTCGTTCTGCGGCCGCTGCTGGAATTCGTTATGAACCTTGCCCGCTTCATTGGTTCTCGGGACCGCAATTTGCATCTCAACCGATTTTAAACTCAATGGAATCACCTCATGGTATAGGGATCATGTCCGCAAGCATTGTAATTGTCTTTCATTCCTACAACAACGGAACCATGGTGATATCTCCTTCATGATAGTAAAAAGAGACCCGCTGCGTGGGATCCTTAACAAATCGGGTGTACCGCCCGATAACGATTTTGGCGCCGCCGTAGATCGTCTTTACCACATTCACTCTAGCTTTGCCGGTATCCTCCAGCATCTTCTCGATTTCCAGCATGCGTTCCTTAATGTCGGCTTGCTCTGCCATGTTGGATTTTTTGGTCGCATTCAGCTTGATTCGCAGCGCCAGCTTGTCCGGCGACAATTGTCCGGAGGAAGCCAACTGGTTCAAGAGATAAAGCGCTTTATCGGTTTTGTCCATGCTCTCTAACGAAAGCTTCAATTGGGCCCTTAAATCCGCCAGTTCATTCCGCAGCTCGGGAAGAACGCCCACTTCAATGACGGTAGCCGTCGACATGCTGTTTCCGATCGTGCGCGCAACGACCTTTTCCCCGGCTTGCAGAATGCCGCCCACCACGAGCCCTTTCATCCCGTTGCATTCGATATTCTGGACGGCCCGTATATTGGAATGCATGATGCTCTGCGACACGAATACGCTGGCGCCCGCAACGACGTTGCCATCCTGAATGAACGAGCTTTTGACGTCCTGGCCCGCCTTAACATAACCCTTGTTATAACCGATGATCCCGCCTGATATATCAATGGATCCTTCAGCCTCCAGCTCGGCACCTTCCACAAAGCCCGTGACTCGAATGTCCCCTGCCGCCTTGATTTTGAACCCGGTCAGCACATTCCCGCGAATGACCACCGTACCGACAAAATCGATATTGCCAATGCTGTAATCCACGTCCCCGTTAATTTCATATACCGGGAACACATTGATTTTGCCTTTTTCGGTTTTGGTGAGCAGTCCGTCAAGCGCGGCATACATGGCGCTTTTCTCGGCGTTGACCACCACGTTCTTTCCCACCTTGAAATGTGCTTCCTTTCCCGGCTTGCTCGGTATCTCTTCACCGGTGACCGCGGTTCCAGGCACACCCTTCGTAGGCGGGATTCGGGTAGCCAGCAGCTGCCCCTTCTTTACATTATTTAAACGAATCACTTCTTTGTAGTCCACTTTGCCGTCCTCGTCCTCCAGCGGCTTCAGATTCGTCTCATTCCCGAAATCAACGGTAAATTGAATCTTACCGTTCTGTCCGTGCGTCGGTTCCGTTCCCATGGCAATCGGCGTTTTGCTATATTGATATTCCTCCCCATGGTCCGCAATTCGCCGCAAGGTATCATATTGAATGCCATACCGAATCTGATGGCTTCTGAGAAACTGTTCAAGAGCCTCGACGGAGCAAGAAAAATCCTTCTCCCACTTGGTGAACTGTATATAGGCGACGACCTTGTCATCCGATAGCGAAACGCTAAAGTATTGATCCAATGCATAATCTACAGACAATCCAGGAACCCCCTTCATAAATGGCAAGCGTCAATCGTTTTGCATCAGCAAATCCCGATCTTTATCGAGCGCGCCCCGAAGTCTCAAAATCGCTTTGGAATGAAGCTGAGATATTCGTGAAGGTGATAGCGACATCACTTCAGCTATTTCGCTGAGTGATAAATCCTCATAATATAATAAGGAAACTACGGTCCGCTCTTTCGGGGTTAATTTACCGATACCCTTCATCAGGGCTTCTCGCAGATAAAATTCATGGACCTTGTGATCCGGATTCTTCGCTTTCTCATCAACCAGGAGCGACATTCGGGTCTCAGACTCCTCCTCGCGGATCGGATCTTCCAAAGATGTCAATGTCATGACCGCCACTTCCTGCAGCATGTGCCGGAACTCCTTCTCGGTCACGTCAAGGTAATCGCTCATCTCGGAATCACTGACGCTGCGTAAATACTTCTGTTCCAACTGCTGATATGCAGTTTCAATCTTCTTCGCCTTCTCACGGACAGAACGCGGTACCCAATCCCCTTGGCGCAGCGAATCCAGAATAGCACCCCGCACCCGCCAAGAGGCATAGGTTTCGAATTGCAGCCCTCGTTTGTAATCGAACTTCTCGATGGCGTCAATCAGACCCATTACCCCATTGCTGGCCAAATCTCCCTTAGAAACGTTCTTCGGAAGACCGATGGCCAATCGGCTTGAAACATAGTCAACGATGTGCAAATGATATTCGATAAGTTTCTTCTTCGCTTCATGGTCTCCATCTTCCTTCCATGCGCTCCATAAATCCGCATGGTTAAGGACGGAAGTTTTACGTTCGTCCAATTGCCTTCACCCTCCTTATTTTTCCGTAAGGTGACGAACGGCCTTGGCCAGTTCTTCAGGATCTTTCGTTGAAACCAGCTTAGGAGGATTCAGCGGTACAAAGTCTCCATTCTCTTTGCTGCTGGATTCGGCATGGATCAAATCCATCAATTCCCGATCCTCATCAGGCGTGGATAAGTCAAGAACGGTTCCTCGGTCCTGCTCCCGCTGCGAGCCTGCGTCCCCTTTTTCGGCTGCTCGCGGCCCCGTAATGGCAGCAAACATCCAATTCAGCAGGAACGCCAGAAGAAACCAGATCGCGCATGCAATCAGCGCCCGATACATGCTAGTCATCCACAAATTGTTACGTATGGAGAAAATAAATGTGAACACAAACCCGGCAATTCCGGTAATCAGATAAAAACGGAGTTTTCCCATCATCGCTACAATTCCTTTATGCCCTTTTGTACGCTTCGTATTGTAAACTTACCCGTTGCGCAGTCCAACTCAACGGTTCTCCCGTAATTTCCTCCGGTGTCCTCGGCAATCAGCATGATTCCCATCTGCTCGAGTCCCGCTTTGCATGACTCCACATTCCGGGGACCGATGCGCATCGTATCGCCCGAACCCGCAAAAGCAAACATCTGAGCCCCTCCGGCCATTTTGGCTACCATCCGTGCCGGAGACGCCCCCAAATTCCTCATCTTGTTCAGCAGGATCGGAAGAGCCGTATCGGCGTATTTCGCCAGATTCAGCTGCCCCTCCCTGGCAATCGCCGAGGATGGCAGCATGACATGCGCCATGCCGCCAATCTTCGTGACCGGATCATATAACGTCAGTCCTACGCATGAGCCGAGTCCCGTTGTACGCAATATACCGTTCGGACCTGCGACGTTCAGATCCGCCATGGCTACTTTCACTATTGCTTGTTCTTCAATCATGCTCCAAAGGCACTCCCAAAGCTTCGAATATTTGAGCAAATGATTGTGGATCAGGTATGAGGAAGAATTGGCCTTCCACCTCGTTTTGCCCTTCCAGGAACGTCGTGTTGATTAAGAGGGCATCGTCTCCCATTTCTCCGAACTGCAGCAATCCATAACTTAGGATGGCACCTGCCATATCCATTGCCAATGCCGGCACCGTGGGTGTCATGGACAGATTCGTGAAGTCAGCGAGCGACGATAAGTACGAGCCTGACAAAATATTTCCGATCTCGCATAAGGCGGACTGCTCCATCTCGGAGAATGGCTCCTCCTCCGATACTTCAATGCCCGCCAGATTCAGCAGAAGGTTCTTCCCGGCTTCCGGACTCATAATAAAGAAGAGATTCCCCGGAGCGCTTCCTTCAACCCGTAAAAATACGGCAAGAACGAGCTGTTCGCTCCCCCCGACGCTTTCGGCAATCTGTTCGAACGGCAGGAGTTGAACCTTAGGAACCGCCATATCAATAGGCTTGTTAAGCAAACGGGAGAGGGCGGTTGCCGCATTGCCCGCTCCGATGTTTCCCACTTCCTTCAAAACATCCATTTTGATTTCTTTGCCATGCTTAAACAGCTCCACTGTCTACTCCTCAAGGCCTTCCAGCTGAATAATCTCACTCTTGTTCAACACTTCGGACAAATTCAGCATGACGAGAAGGCGCTCCTCTCCTACCTTCGCGACACCGCGAAGATATTTCGCTTTGATTCCGCCGACAACCTCAGGTGGAGAGTCAATGCTGTCCGTATTCAGATCGATGACATCACTTGCCGAATCCACGATAAAGCCAACCTGCATATCATTGACTGCCACGATAATAACCCGTGTTTGATCGGTAGCTTCAACCTCTTCCAGACCGAATCGGCCGCGCAGATTGATCACTGGGATGACGACGCCTCGCAGGTTGATTACCCCTTTTACGAAAGCAAAGGTTTTGGGAACGCGCGTAATGGGCATCATTCTTTCGATGGTTTGAACCTTGTCCACCTCGATGCCGTATTCTTCCTCGCCAAGTCTAAAGACGATAACCTTGATTTCTTCTCCCATGAATAAGTCCTCCTTCAGAATGTGTGGCCTGCCGTGCTTGATAGCAACCCATTATTTGATAAATGCATTTGCGTCGATGATAAGAGCCACTTGTCCATCTCCAAGAATGGTAGCGCCGGATACCCCTTGTATGGCAGGCAGATATTTGCCCAGGTTTTTAATGACGATTTCACTCTGTCCGATAAAATCATCAATGGTGAGCGCAGCCAAACGATCCCCTTTGCGGATCACAACAATCTCCGTTTCCTCTTCCCGCTCCTCATCAAAATCCGGAACTTCAAACAAACGGCTAAGCGAGATCACCGGTATCATCGACTCCCGGAACTGAATCATGCGGCTTCCGTGCACATGCTTGATCTGCCCGCGCTTGATGATGCCCGTTTCAACGATGGAGGACAACGGAATCGCATATTTCTCCGATCCCATCCGGATCAGCATGGCTGCAATGATGGACAGCGTTAATGGAAGCTGAACCGAAAAATTGGTGCCTTTTCCCGGAGTGGAGTAGATCGTGACGTTACCGCCCAAGGCAACAATCTTCGATTTAACGACGTCGAGTCCTACGCCGCGGCCGGATACATCCGAAATTTTCTCGGCGGTGCTGAATCCGGGAGCGAACAGCAGCTGATTCACCTCGTCATCTGTCATGGACGCTGCCTCAGCTTCCGTGACGACGCCTTTGGCCAGCGCATTCTTCAAAATTTTATCGCGGTAGATGCCGCGCCCGTCGTCTTCAATCTCGATGAACACATTGTTGCCGCTATGGAACGCGCGCAGGTGCACGGTACCGGTCTCCGGTTTACCGGCTGCTATGCGGTCGGCAACAGGTTCGACGCCATGGTCAGCCGAGTTTCGCAGCAAGTGGACCAGAGGGTCGCCGATCTCGTCGATTACCGTGCGGTCCAGCTCCGTGTCGGCCCCGGTAATAATCAAGTCGATCTTCTTGTCCAATGTTTTGGCAAGGTCCCGCACCATCCTTGGAAAACGGTTGAACACCGTATCCACAGGCACCATGCGCAGCTTCAGGACGATATTCTGCAAATCGCTGCTTACGCGGCTCATATGCTCAACCGTGTCCGTCAGCTCCTGGTTTTTGGACTCGCTGGCCAGCTGCTCCAGGCGCACCCGGTCAATCAGAAGCTCGCTAAACAGATTCATCAATACATCCAGCCGTTCAATATCAACCCGGATCGTTCTAGAAGGATTGCCTCCCCCCGCATTACGCGCAGGCGCCTTGGATTCTTTGGCAGGCGCCGGAGCGCTTTTGGCTTCCGGTGAACCCCCGGCCGCCGGAGCTGCCGTAGGAGCTTCGGGCTTCACCGCTTCGGCTGTAGCCGCGCTCTCCTGAACCATTTGCTGCAAGGATTCATGATCGAGCGCCACCACCGTCGCAGCTTCAATCTCTGAAACGCCCAGAATCTGGCTTTCAATATCTTGCGTTTCTCTTTGCGTTATGTAATACAACGAAAATACGCGATCGAATTCACCTTGTTCAATCTCTTGAACGTCCGGATAGGTCTTGACGATTTCACCGGATCTCTCCAGCGTTTCGAATACCATGTAGGCCCGAACCGCCTTGAGTTGGCAATCCTCTCGCAATGTCACTTGGATATATAGAACCTGATGACCTTCTGAAATCGATTGATCCAGCACGGAAAATTGAAACTCATCCAATTCGATTCCCTGAACGGCCACAGCGGCGTTATTCCCTTCGACAGATCCCCCGTTAGTCGAGGCGCCTTCTCCGCGCACAATGGACTGCAAGGAGGCTACAATGGCGGACACGTCCGCCTTTCCGTCGCCGCCTTCGGTAATATCCTGCACCATCGATTCAAGAGCGTCCAAGCTTTTGAAGAGCGTGTCAAAGATAAAATCCTGCATCTTAAGCTTTTCGTTCCGGACAAGATCCAGTACGTTTTCCATCTGGTGGGTAAGAGAAGCCAGATCTTCAAATCCCATCGTTGCCGCCATGCCTTTCAACGTATGAGCCGATCGGAAAATAATCTGTACGATCCCGATATCGTCCGGGTTGCTTTCTAATTGAAGCATGTTTTCATTTAATGATTGCAGATGATCATTTGACTCATCAATAAACATTGTCAAATATTGATTCATGTCCATTGAGAGACACCTCCTCTTCAAGTTCACTTTCCGTTATTTACAGCTTGAACCATCCTCGGTGCAATTTCATGAAGCGGCAAAACGTGGCTTACGCATCCCAGCTCGACGGCAGATCTCGGCATCCCGTATACGACGCAGGTTTGCTCGCTCTCGGCGAAGGTGGATGTCACGCCGGCATCGTAAAGCTCCTTCATCATTCTCGCTCCATCGCTCCCCATGCCGGTCATCAGAACGGCATGCCGCTTGACCGAGGTCAACGGCAGCAGGGATTCGAACAGCACATCCACCGACGGGCGATGGCCGTTGCGGGTCTCATCCTGGCTTATCCTGATTTGGTACGCACCGCCTTCCGAACGATGAACCCTCATGTGGCTGCCGCCCGGGGCAATGTATGCCTTGCCCGGCTCCAATACCATGCCGTGTTCTGCTTCCATGACCTCCAGCTGACTGAATGAATTCAGGCGCTGGGCAAGCGATTTGGTGAAATTCGGCGGCATATGCTGAACGATGACGATCGGGGCATGGAAGTCGCCGGGAATTTGCTCGAGAAAAGCTTTCAATGCTCTTGGGCCACCCGTTGAGCAGCCGACCGCCACCAAATCTTTCAGATCGGTTGACGGCTGGGCATTTGCCTCTCTCGGCGGGCGGCTCTCGTTCTTGGGAAGCACGGCTGGCGCCGACTCCGCTTCAGGTTTGCGTTCAACCCGTTTTCGCTTGAAACCGGAAAGCTCCGGTACGTCCGGGAGAGCCGCCTTCTCCCCGACCGAGCGGGATACCGGCATGCGAAGCGGTTCAGCCGGCTTGCCGCGCTGATCCGTTCCTTTGGCCGCCGGTCTCGTTTCTTTCACCTGCGGCTTCTTTTTCGGCGTCGTCTCAGAAGGCTTTGGCGAAAGAGGAAGCGTGATGTCCGCACTCCGCCGTCTCTGCTCTTCTTCTTCCCACAAGGCCCTCCGCTGTTTAGCCTGCATCGCCGCATTCAGCTGCTTCATCAATTCGGAACGCACCTGCTCAATATCAAGCGCATTCGATATGGAAGGCTTTCGTATAAAATCAAATGCTCCTGCCTCGAGGGCAAGAATGGTCTCCCTCATGCCTTGTTCATTAAGGCCGGATAACATGATAACCGGACGGGGTCCCGCATCCATAATGAGCTTCAAAGCATCCAGCCCGTTCATTTCCGGCATTTCTACATCCAGCGTAATAACGTCAGGATTCAGTTCCTTTACTTTCTCAACGGCGTCAAGCCCGTTCTCGGCTGTCCCGACAACCTGGAAAGACTTGTCGCGCTCGATGAAATCGGAAAAGATTTTCCTCATAAATGCGGAATCGTCCACGACGAGCACACGAAAAGGCTTCATAGATGTCCACTCCTATTTCCATTAATCCAACCGAAGAATCATTTCGTACGTTTAAGCCATCGATGCATAAATCCTTTGATTCCCTTCGGAGTTTCCGGCTCCGCGACAGCAGGAACGGCCAAGTAACGAAGCGCGATCCGTCTGATATCACTGGAAGCGTTACACCGTGGATAAGCTGCCGTAAACGGAACCTGCCGCTTAACGGACTGGACAACATGCGTATCATCGGCAATCGAGCCGAGCAGCTTGATGTCGATGTCCAGAAAACGCTGGGCCGTCAAAATAATTTTGCCCGCCGCCTCACGAGCCTCTTCCTCGTCCCCTGCACGGTTGACGATCAGGCTGAACGGAACCTTGCTTTCCGTGCCGTGGACCACCTTGATTAACGCATAGGCATCCGTGATGGACGTCGGCTCCGGCGTCGTAACGACAAGGCATTGATCAGCGGAGGTAATAAACTTCATGTTTTCCTTGGATAAGCCGGCCCCTGTATCGAAGATGATGTAGTCCATCCCGGAAGCAATGCGCTCGATCTGGGATATGAAATAATCCATCTCTTCCTCGGACAGGGACATCATGTCCGCCAAACCCGAACCTCCGGCAATGTAAGGCAGCTTATCCGGCCCATACTGGATCACTTCTTCTATGCTCTTCTCCCGGCGGATGAGATGATACAGGCTGTACCGAGAGGTAACACCCATCAGAACGTCAATGTTTGCCATGCCGATATCGGCATCAAAGACCAGAACCCTTTTTCCCAACGATTGCAAAGTCAATGCAAAATTTAACGTGAAATTGGATTTCCCAACCCCGCCTTTGCCGCTGCTGACGGTTATGATCTTGGCGGTTCTTGCGGAGGTCGCCTTGGCGCTATCCCCGGGCTGCTGGGCCGAAACCAACTGGCGAAGCGAGTGAGCTTGGTCCGTCATGTACGACTCTCTCCCAGCAGCAGATGGCATAACCGTTCAGGGTCGGCCATCAACAGATCATCGGGCACATTTTGACCATTGGTCATATAAGACAGGCGAAGGTTGTGGGCATCGATCAGATTAAACAAGGCGCCGTAGCTTCCGGTTTCATCCATCTTCGTGAATATGACCTTATCCAGCTCGTATTTGCTGAAATGATCCGCGATTTCGATCATATCGCTGCTCTTGGATGTGAGGCTGAGAACAAGATAAGTTTCGCTTTGATCGGAATGGGAGAACAGGCTTTGAAGCTCGGAAACGAGCAGCTCATTCCGATAGTTCCGGCCGGCCGTATCCATTAATACCAAATCGCAATCCTGGAGCTTCTGAAGGGCTCGCTGCATGTCGCCGGGCGACTGCACGACCTCCATCGGCACATTGAGAATGGAAGCATAAGTGCGAAGCTGTTCAACGGCGGATATCCGATACGTATCGGACGTAATGAAGCCTACCTTGCGTTGATTACGGAACAGCTGCTCTGCAGCGATCTTCGCAATCGTGGTTGTTTTGCCGACCCCCGTTGGGCCAGCGACATATACGATCCGCGTCCCGGGCTGAACGCCGTCGCCGATACGCCCCTCAAGGAACGCCTCGGCCTGCTTATAAATCACGTTCAGAAGCTCGGTCTCGCTCATCTGCATTTGGCTGGCTTTCCAGGCATCTTCCGCGGCCGCGAGCCACTCTTCCGCCAGCTTGGCCGATAGATCCTGCTTCAGCAGCTGATCCCGGATAACATGCAGCGGCTCGGGAAGATGCTGCGCCTCCAGATTCTGCCTGGATAATCGCGCGATCCATTCCTTCATTTCCTTAAGCTCTTCAAGGACCCTCTGTTCGGATTCGCTGATTCCCAGTCGTGAACTTAACGACTCCTCCTGTCCCCCGCGGGATGGTTTCTTTGCTTCAACAGAAGCAGCGGCTTCCGTTGAATCGCTGCGTACCGCTGCCGTATCGGCCTCTGCAGTCTGCTGCGTCTGGCTGACCTCGTCCTTTTGCCTGTCCACAACCTCCTCGGAAGCTGCCACCTGGCTAAGCAACTCGGCAAAGCGGCTATAGTCGGCCTCTTGCCGCGCATCCGCTGCGTTATCCGCGTTATTCACTGGAAGCGGGGAGGTTTTAGGGCCTTGCTTCGAAATTTCAGCCGTTCGCTGGTAGGCCTTGGGTACAGCCCCTGAGGGAACAGAAGGCGTAACTTTGGGCTTGACCGGGGCAGAGCCCTTGGGCTTCTCCGCCTGCTCTACCGCCGCGATCACCTCTATTTTCTTGCGGGTGAACATCCCGAGGAACCCGCCTACCTTGGTTTCCTTCGTGCTCAGTATGACGGCATCCGCACCCAAATCCGTACGAATATGCTGCATCGCCTCAGGCATCGTGTCGACGATATACCTTTTCACTCTCATAAGTTCACCACTCCGACACTTTGAATTTCGACGTTAGGCTCCAGCTCGCTATAGGACAACACCGGGATATCCTGCATGCTTCGTTCAATGACCTGCCGCAGATACATTCTTATGGCCGGCGAGGTCAGCAGCACGGGCTGCTGTCCCATCTGAATAATCCGATTGACCTGCTCGCTGAGCTTTTGAAACACGCTCTGCGTGGATGCCGGATCCATCGCGAGATAGCTTCCTTGGTCGCTCTGCTGAACGCTCTCGGCGATCTTCTTCTCCAGCTGCGGTCCGACCGTGATGACACGCATCGCCTCTCCTTCTTGAGCGTATTGCTGTGTAATCTGCCGTGAGAGGGCTTGCCTTACATATTCGGTAAGGACATCAGGGTCCTTCGAATAATGCCCGTAGTCGGCAAGGGTCTCGAGAATCGTAACCATATCCCGGATGGAGATCTTCTCGCGGAGGAGCTTGGCCAATACCTTTTGCACTTCCCCGATGGTCAGCACGGAAGGAATGAGCTCGTCCACAAGGACCGGATAGCTTTCTCGAATATTGTCTACCAATGCCTTGGTTTCCTGGCGTCCGATCAGCTCATGGGCATGTCTCTTAATGAGTTCCGTCAGATGGGTAGCAACGACGGACGGTGGATCCACAACGGTATAACCAGCCAGATCCGCCCGTTCCTTCATGGCTTCGTCAATCCACAGTGCAGGAAGCCCGAACGCCGGTTCCGTCGTCTCGATCCCTGTTACGGAATCGTCCTCGTATCCCGGGCTCATGGCGAGATAGTGATTTAATAATAATTCACCGCCGCCGACAGCATTCCCTTTTATTTTTATGACATATTCGTTCGGTTTTAGTTGAATATTGTCGCGAATTCGGATGACCGGCACGACGAGCCCCAGTTCAAGCGCGCATTGTCTCCGGATCATAATGATACGGTCCAATAAGTCCCCGCCCTGCTGCGCGTCTGCCAGCGGAATCAACCCATATCCGAATTCGAATTCGATAGGATCGACCTGCAAGAGGTTGATCACACTTTCCGGGCTTCGCACCTCTTCGATCTGCTGTTCCTCTTCCAACTGCTCCACTTCCACCTGCTTGCGATCCAAATTGTTCTGCATCGTCCGTGCCGCGATAAAAAGTATGAGTGCAATCGGCGCGGTCGTGATCAGATGAATCGGTGTGAAGATCCCCAGCAGCAGGACGGTCCCTGCAACAATGTACAACAGATGAGGATATGAGAAGAGCTGCCCTGTCAGATCCTCAGCCAGATTTCCTTCGGATGAAGCACGCGTAACAATCAGGCCCGCTGCCGTGGAAATCAGGAGAGCCGGAATCTGGCTGACCAATCCGTCCCCGATCGTCAGGATCGAGTAGGTGCTCATCGCGTCTCCGAACGACATGCCGTGAATCGAGATCCCGATAATAAATCCGCCGATCAGATTGATGAGCATGATGACGATCGTGGCGATGGCATCACCCTTGACGAATTTACTCGCACCATCCATGGCGCCGTAAAAGTCGGCTTCGCGCTCGATCTTGCTGCGGCGCTCCCTGGCTTGCTGCTCATTGATCAGACCCGCGTTCAGATCCGCATCGATGCTCATCTGCTTACCCGGCATCGCGTCGAGGGTAAATCTTGCCGCAACCTCGGCTACCCGTTCCGAGCCTTTGGTAATGACGATGAACTGTACGACGACGAGGATCAAGAAGACGATGAAGCCAACCGCAATTTCGCCGTTGGCAATCCATTTGCCGAACGTGGCAACAACTTCGCCTGCGTTAGCTTCCGACAGGATCAGCTTCGTTGTCGATATGTTAAGCGCTACTCGAAAGAGTGTCGTGATGAGCAATAAGGAAGGAAAAATGGAGAAATCGAGCGCTTCCTTCGTATTCATGGCCACCAGCAAAATGATGAGCGCCAGCGAGATATTGATAATCAGAAGTACATCGAGCAGCCATATCGGGATCGGAAGAATCATCATGAGTACGATGCCAATGACACCCGCAAGGACAGATAGATCTTTTATTTTCACTGCACAGACGCCTCCGGTCCCTAGTTATTTCGCTTTACCTTTTAGTTTATATACATAGGCCAGCACTTCCGCTACGGCCTGGAACAGGTCTCCCGGAATCGAATCCCCGATTTCCGACCGTTGGTACAAAGCGCGTGCCAGCGGCTTGTTTTCCATCGTTATAATTCCGTGTTCCTTCGCGATTTCCTTAATCCGCAAGGCCATGAAATCTTGGCCTTTTGCAATGATTTGCGGAGCTTCCATCGTGGACCCGTCATATTTGATCGCCACTGCGAAGTGGGTCGGGTTCGTGATGATGACGTCGGCATTCGGAACTTCCTGCATCATCCGCTGAAGTGCCATCCGACGCTGGCGCTCCCTGATCTTTCCTTTGATCAGCGGATCGCCTTCCATTTTTTTGTACTCGTCTTTGATGTCCTGCTTGGACATCCGAATGTTTTTCTCGTAATCGTATTTCTGATACATGTAATCCAGAACGGCCAGAATGATCAGCCCGACGGCAATCTTAAAACCGAGCGACATGGTGATATCGGCCACGAAATGAAAGATGGTATCGGGTCCCATCGTCGATAAGGAGGACAAATCCTCCCTGGCAGCCCATAAGGTGCTGTACACGAGGTAACCGATAATGGTCAACTTGATGACCGATTTCAAAAACTCGACCAATGAACGCATCGAGAATATATTTTTGAACCCCTTGATGGGGTCGATTTTGCTGAACTTCATTTTCAGCGTCTCGCCGGTTAACATAAACCCGACCTGCAAATAATTAGCGACCAGCGCTATTACGAAAATCGAAATGAACAAAGGCGCGAGCAGAAGCAAGATTTGAACGCCATATTCCCCGAACAGCTGCATCACATTATCTTTCGTTACATTCATGGAGAGCCGATTAATGTATATATCGGTGAATAGTCGAACGGTGCGGTCCCTCATATAACCGCCAAAGATCAACAGGCAGAAGAAAGCCGCCAGCAAAACCGATGCACCCGATACCTCCATGCTCTTGGCAACTTGGCCCTTCTTACGCGTATCCTGGCGCTTCTTCGGTGTGGCTTTCTCCGTCTTTTCGCCAGCGAACAGCTGTAAGTCGACCGGATACCGGTATGACATCCGCTTCACCTCCATCCTCCTTAAGTCGGCTCGTCGCCAAGAACGCCGAGCAGCTCACGGAGCGCTTCAAACATTTTGGCAAACAGATGATCAAACAGGGACACCAGCATCGGCATAAGCAGCATCAGCAGCACGAGCCCAACGATGATTTTGATAATAATCCCGATGACAAACACGTTGAACTGCGGAGCCGTCCTTGCCAGAAAGCCAAGCCCAACATCGGTCAGGAACAGGGCTGCCACCAGCGGAGCCGCCATTTGAATGGCCAATACAAACGAGTGCGAGAATGTCCGAACGAGAAAATCCGTTACGTTACCCTCATGTATCTTCCCAAACACGTCACCCGTGATTGGGATCCAATCATAACTGTACATAATTGCATCAAACAAATAATGGTGACCATTCATGCTCAGGAACACCAGCAGAGCGAGATAATACTTGAAGTTCCCGATTAATGGGGTGGACGTCCCCGTAAACGGGTCGATGACATTCGCCATGCTGAAACCGATCTGAATATCAATTAATGCCCCGGCAGTTTGGACGACAGCCATGATGAGATAAGCAGTGAACCCTAGAAGCAGTCCCACCAGCACTTCCTGGACGATTAAGATGACGTATGACAGATCTTGCGGAACCACTTCCCCGAGCCCGAACGATAGATAAACGATCAGGGCGATAATGGCCGACAGGGCTATTTTGTAAGAAGAAGGTATACCGCGCGAAGCAAACACTGGCGATATTACAAAAAAAGATGTTATTCGACAAAAAATAAGCATGAAAACTGGTAAACTTTGCTGCAACCATTCCATGGACACTCAGCCTATCCGATATATTTGTAGAGATTGTCCAAAATACCGTGCGTAAAATCCACTAACGTCGTTAAGATCCAAGGACCAAACAGCAGTAACGCTACAAGAACGATAATGATTTTTGGTACGAAAGCCAGCGTCTGTTCCTGGATTTGTGTTGTCGCTTGAAAAATACTGATGATTAGTCCCACAACCAGTGCGAGAACCAGCATCGGCGCGCTCACCTGGAGCACAATATAGACCGCTTGTCCTGCCAGACCGATAATAAATTCAGCGCTCACGGCTTAGTCCCCCTGTATTCGAATTGCTTGCCGCTTATTGCTACGGGTTAAAGCTCATCAGCATGGATTTCACTACCAGATACCAGCCGTCCACCAAAACAAAGAGCAAAATCTTGAATGGCAGCGAGATCATGACCGGCGGCAGCATCATCATCCCCATTGCCATCAGCACGCTGGCAACCACGATATCGATGACCAGAAACGGGATGAAGATCATAAAACCCATTTGGAAACCCGTCTTCAGCTCGCTAATGGCAAATGCCGGAACTAAAACCGTTAATGGAATGTCCTCGTAGGATTCGGGTTTCTCCGCGCCGGTGTAATTCATGAACAGCAACAGGTCCTTTTCCCTTGTGTGCGCGAACATGAACTTCTTCATCGGGTCTTGAGCCTTATCCAGTGCTTCCGCTTGAGTGATCTCCCCTTTGAGGTAGGGCTGCAGCGCGACCTCGTTCATCGAGGACAACGTGGGAGCCATAACGAACAAGGTAAGGAACAGCGCCAGGCCGATCAACACTTGGTTTGGCGGTGTTTGCTGTGTTCCGAGCGAAGTACGGACAAAGCCGAGCACGATAACAATCCTTGTAAAACTTGTCATCAGCACCAGAATCGCCGGTGCAATACTAAGAATGGTGATCAGGAGTATCAAGGACAAGGAGCTTGTCCCCGGTGCATCTCCCTCATTACCGATTTGAATATCAATGTTCGGAATCGGATCCGCGAATGCCGTATGGGAAAACAATAATCCAAACATGATGAAAATCGTGATAGCGTACGAGATCTTTTTATTCATGAATCCTTATGATCCTCCCGCAGCAATTCTTCGACCTTTTCTTTCCGGTTCGGTACGCTGCGCAGCTTGGATTCGAACACTTCATGGAAAGAAGATGTATCGTCCAACTCAATTTCTTCCGGTGGTTTGTCTTTACGGAGTTTTGCCGCCAATTTCGTTATAAAAGGCGGCAGTGCCCCATTATGTATTCCAGAATCCTGTTCAAATGCAGCTTGGATAAGCGCAACTTCAGCGGGATCAGAAATTTTGTCCACCAACCGGACGTCTTCGCCAACTCCGATCACATAGATGCTGCCCCCAATTTCGACGAGCTGAAGGGATTTGTTAGGGCCCATACCAACCGCACCCAAAGTACGAATGGAGCGGCCCTGCATCCAGCTCTGATTCTTTCTGCCTAGAAAGCGAATCAGGAACACGATCAACGCAATGATGATGGCAAGTACGATAAAGACATAAAACAACTGTAAATAATACCCGGTAGTACTACTTGAGCCCAATCTGTCAGAAGCTGCCATCATCATAAGAAGAATCCTTATACGCCAAGCGTCTTGTTGATGGCTTCAATAACTCTGTCCGATTGGAACGGTTTAACGATGAAGTCTTTCGCTCCGGCTTGGATTGCGTCAATAACCATCGCTTGCTGACCCATGGCAGAGCACATAATTACTTTGGCATTGGCATCTACTTTTTTAATCTCTTTAAGCGCTGCGATACCATCCATTTCCGGCATCGTAATATCCATCGTAATCAGATCTGGACGAAGTTCTTTAAATTTCTCGATTGCTTGTGCACCGTCCTGTGCTTCCCCCACAACCTCGAATCCGTTCTTGACCAATATGTCACGGATCATCATTCTCATAAATGCAGCATCGTCCACGATCAGAATTCGGTTAGCCATTGATAAAAATCCTCCCTAAAATGTTTGTGCTATTGTAATTTTTGAATCCGGTCCCATTGGCTTACGATATCCGTCACACGCACGCCAAAGTTCTCATCGATGACAACGACCTCGCCTTTGGCAATCAGTTTATGATTGACGAGGATGTCAACAGGCTCACCGGCCAGCTTGTCCAGCTCGATAATCGAACCTTGCGACATTTCCAGGATATCCTTAATTTGCTTTTGGGTCCTCCCTAATTCTACGGTGACTTTAAGGGGAATGTCCATCAGTAAGTTCAGATTGTTTTCATCCACCTGGGTGTACGGTGCTGATTGCAGATTAGCGAACTGCACGGGCTGTACATTCACATTGCGATTCGGCATGCCGCCATACTGCTGCGGCTGTGCTTGGTAAGGCGTCTGCGGCTGACCGTATGGCATGGATTGCTGCGGGATGGGCCCGCCATGTCCTGGCATAGGCTGACCGTAGCCTTGTCCATAATCGTAGCCTTGACCCATGTCTTGGGTTTGTGCCGGATTAACCGGTGCTTGTACCGATTCCTGGGTACTGGCCGGCGCTTCCACCGCCGGAGCAGCTTCCTGCTTCGCAGGCTGCGGTTCTTCTGTCCCGTTGATGAGCATGTGAACCATATCCTTGGAGAAATGAACGGGCAGCAGCTGCATAATGGTTGAATCAATAAGTTCACCGATAATTAATCGGAAAGAAATCTTAATCAGTGTTTCATCCGGCGGCAGGTTGTTGACCCCTTCCCCGTTCGCCATGTTGAGAATGTCAATGCCTGGCGGCGATATATTGACAAACCGGTTGAAAATCGTCGACATGCTCGTTGCGGAAGACCCCATCATCTGATTCATCGCTTCCTGAACGGCACTGATATGAATCTCATTGAGTTCCTCTTCCACCGGGTTGCCTTCCCCGCCTAACATGAGATCGGCAATGACCTGTGCATCGCGTGTCTTAATGACCAGCGAATTAATTCCTTCAAATCCGTCCACGTACTTAACATGTACCGCAACATGCGGCTTCGGAAATTCTTCCTCGAACTCGCTTCGCTTAATGATCGAAACTCTGGGGGTCGTGATGTCCACTTTTTTGCCCAGCAAGGTGGACAGGGCGGTTGCAGCGCTGCCGAAGGTTATGTTACCGATCTCACCCAGCGCATCCTGCTCCAGAGGTGTTAATACGTCATCGACAGTCGCCGCCGAAGGAATTGATGCTGGTGATGCCATTTCCGACTGTTTTAACAAAGCGTCGATTTCTTCCTGGGA
This sequence comes from Paenibacillus sp. HGF5, assembly GCF_000204455.1. Lineage (NCBI taxonomy): Bacteria > Bacillati > Bacillota > Bacilli > Caryophanales > Paenibacillaceae > Paenibacillus > Paenibacillus sp. HGF5. The sequence continues at coordinate 62,333 of NZ_AEXS01000158.1, forward strand.
TAAATAATCTTTACTCGTCAAATTCTTCAGCTCCTTCGATGACAATTTCATCGATTTGTACAGCAACCCGGTCTTTTATCGTTCCGGGACTGCCAATAAACTTTAATTTGTCGCCGACCTTGATGGATAGTCCGTCATGCATCGGCTTGTTTAACGAAATAACGTCGCCGACGCTCAGTCCCAAGAACTCGGACACGGTAAGCTGCGAAACGCCCAGCTCGGCAACGATCGGAAGCTTGGCTTTGCTTACGCGCTGTTTAAGAGCATCCACTTCCTCCGGAACGCTCGCTTTTTTCTCCGAGATGAACCATTGATGCGCGGACAGCTTGGACATGATCGGCTCCAGCACCACATGCGGTATGCACAGGTTAATCATGCCCGTGGTATCGCCGATTTTTGTGCTAAGGGATATTAGCGCAATGGTTTCGTTCGGTGACACGATCTGCATGAATTGCGGATTCGTTTCCAATGCTTCGAGGCGCGGGGATATATCCAGTACCGTTTTCCATGCCTCCTGGAGGCTATCGAACGCCCGGCTGAATATGCGCTCCATGATAATCGTTTCGATTTCGGTCATCGAGCTGATGGAAGACGGAGCAATGCCCGTTCCTCCAAGCAATCGGTCCAGCATCGCGTAGGCAATGTTGGGATGGACCTCAAGCACCATCCGACCTACGAGCGGTTCGGCTTCAAATATATTAAGAACTGTCATTTTTGGTATGGAGCGAATAAATTCATCATACGGAAGCTGTTCAACCTGCACCACGTTGATTTGCACAAAAGTACGTAACTGCGCCGAGAAGTAGGTCGTCAAATAGCGTGCAAAGTTCTCGTGGATCCGAGTCAAGCTTCGAATATGATCCTTCGAAAAACGGAGGGCCCTCTTAAAATCGTAAGAACGGATTTTCTTTTGCGTTTCCTCTTTTTTCAGTTCTTCAGCATCCATTTCCCCTGAAGAGAGAGCGGCCAATAAGGCATCGATCTCATTCTGCGATAAAACATCAACCATCTACTCACCCCCTTACAGGTCGTCCGACGAACAGTCTAGATACCTACGATCATTACTTCTGTCATTTCGATTTGAATCAAGTGACCGGACGTTAACGACTTATTGATCAGGTTTTGCAGCTTGGCAATAAACTGTTCGCGCCCTTTGGAATCATTCAGTAATTCGGGTTTCGTGTCGGCCAGCGTTTTGATAATAATTGGTTTGATCTTGATTTCCTTGATTTTATCGAACTCTTCCTTTGCTTTTTTATCGTTAAGCTGAAAAGCAAAGGCCATCTGGGCAACAAATTCAGGATCTGCCAGATTCGTCTTGATACCGGTTATTTCCGATGTCATCTTTACGATCTCGTCGGCCGACAACTTAGATAAAGCCGCGGCATTGGCCGAAGCCTGACTTTTTCCGTTATCGCCAAGCAGCTTGTCCGACAACAGGAAGATGGCCAGGACAATCAGCGTAATCGATAACAGGATCGTAATTAACCAGGGGAGCATCTTTTTCATGAAGGTTCCTCCAATTGCTGCACTTTAATGGTGGCTTGATGAATGCCTACCTCGTGGTGATACGCCTTAACGGAAGCGATGATTTCATTTGCACTTTCAAGCACAATCATCCGTTTTCCATTAATCAAAGTAATGTAGGTGTCAGGAGTCTCCTCAACCATTTCTATCAACAGCGCGTTAAGCCACAACTGCGAACCATTTAACCTCGTTACCGATATCATGGATAGCCTCCTTGTTTAATTAGGGAGGGGAGGGCCCCTCCCTATCCATCCTTATCGTTTCAGATTGACAACTTCTTGAAGCACTTCATCCGAAGTCGTGATAATCCGGGAGTTAGCTTGGAAGCCGCGCTGAGCGACGATCATTTCAGAAAATTCGCCTGTCAAGTCAACGTTGGACATTTCAAGCTGACCGGCAATAATCGCACCTGTTCCTTCTTCCGCGTTATTCCCATCAAACATGACGGCAGCCAGATCACCATCCGGAACTGCATTCAGGGTCACGCGATACATATTGCCTCCGATTTTTTCCAGGCCTTCCGGATTCGGAATTTTCGCAACGCCGATAATGGCTCCTTCTTCCGTCGTTCCGTCACTCATCTTCTGAATGATGGCGCCATTCTGAGCAATTGTGAATGCCGTAACCTCTTCGTCCAGCTGGATTGGGTCACCCGCCGAATCGAGAACGAGCATACCGTCCGAAGTGACCAGGTTACGCGCTACGTCGACATGGAAGTCGCCAGCACGAGTTAAGAAAGGCACTTCTTGATCCTCGCTGAGCTTCACCATGAAGAATCCGTCTCCGTCAATTCTCAGGTCTGTCGGATTATTGGTTGTCATTGCACTGCCTGGCGTATGCAAAGTATCAATCGAGCCGATGGATACGCCGAGACCGATCTGCTTCGCGTTTACGCCGCCGGATGGATCGTCGGTTCCCGGCGTTACGCCGGACATCGTTTGGCTGAGAATATCTTTAAACATGACACGTCCCGCTTTAAACCCAACCGTATTTACGTTGGCAATATTATTACCAATGACGTCAAGTTTGGTTTGGAAACCTCTCATTCCGGAAATGCCGGAATACATGGATCTTAACATCGATTTTCCTCCTTCTGTTATGGACCGCTTCTGTCGATCAGCGGCCGCCTGGCTTCCTCACGGGCCAGCCAGATTTATGAAATAATAACTGCACTATCGATTTGCGTGAACACGTTGTCTTTCATCGCCTTGCCATCCATCGCCGTAACTACGGTCCGATTCGGAATATTCACGATAAGGGCCATGTCCTTCATCAGAATGAGCGATTCCTTGCTCCCCTTCGCTGCGGCTTTATCCACCGCACTCTGGATCTGTTCCAACTGATCACCCTTCAATTCAATGCCGCGCTGCTGTAATCTCTTCGCCGCATGATTGCTAATTTTAAGGAGATTCTCATTTAAGAGCTCCTGGAACGTCCCGGGTGGAGGATTATGTTGAGCTTGCGTTGTTTTTCGTTCATTGTGAAGCGCTGCGGGATGTATTTTCCCGGGAAATAAATGCCCGATCATCATACGGTCACTCATGGCGAGGTTCCCCCAGACTCTTCATCTTGTCCCGGGTCTCCGGCTTCAGGCTCTCCCGGATCCGGATTGCTTGCTTCAGGTTCGGAAGGTAAAGGATCCGTTGCTCCTGGATCATTCTCGGCCATAGCGTTCTCGATTTTCACGATCTGGTCAAGCGATACTTCACTTTCACCGACTTTTGCGTAATGGACGCCTTCGCGGACGATGATGGAATCCACAAGACCGCTCTTCATGACGGAATCTGAGCCATCCTCCGGCTTGAACATCCAGCTGATCTGTTTACCGATCAAACTTGAAGCAGCACCCAAAGACTGGCTCATTGCCGTTAATTGAGTATTGATATTCATCAGCTGCTCCAGTGAAGTAAACTGGGCCATTTGGGCAATAAATTCCCGGTCCTGCATCGGCTGAAGCGGATCCTGATGCCGCAATTGCGTAATCAGAATGCTTAAGAACTGGTCCTTTCCAAGCTCTTGGCCGTTTCCGTTTTTAGTGCTGACGTTTCCTTTGGCATAATTGGGCCACATATTATTCGTAGATACCGGATTTGTTGCCATCCAAGCTCACCTCCTCACTGTTAGGCTTTCGCGGTAAATGTTCCTGCTTGCAAGGTCTCATCGTCGGCTTGATGCTCGGCAATCCAATCGTTCAATTCTTCCGTCAAATTCGCGGCAAGAACGGCATCGTCGGAAGGCCTATCTTTTTCCTTCGAGCGGTGCTGCGGCTGCTGCTGTCCTGATCCAGGCTGACGTCCATCCTGATAAAGATTGGCATTGGATGGCTGGCTGCTCTGCGTAACTTCAATTTTCTCAACTTGAAGTCCTTGGGCCAGCAATGCGCTTCGAAGCTGTGCCATTTGCTGGTCAATCAGCTCTTTAGCATCCGTCGACCGCGTCATGAACTGTGCGATCAACTGGCCATTCTGCATCGTTAGCTTGATGTCTACTTGGCCCAGATGCTCCGGATTCAAGGAGATTCTCGCTTCGGTAAAACCGGTTTGCTTCACGATTTCGAGCTTATTAATAATGAAGGAAGTCATTTCGTTAGAAAAATTCTCAACAGGCACCGGCGGAGCTGCAGGTTTCACCGCAACTTGGGTTCCGGAACGCAGGGCCAGCTGACCGGCAGTAACCGTTCCCTGCTCCAATAGGGAATCTCCTTCGTTTAACGCAAATTCAGCTGCTGTGCCGTCAACCGGGGTACTTGTGGCCAGAGTAGACCATTTAGCGTTCGCTTGCCCCGTTGTCTCAGATGAAGCCGACTGTCCTGCAGTATTCGCTGCAATGTTAGGTTGTACCGCGTCCGGCTGCTTTTGGCTCAGGATGTTGGCAAAACTGCCGCTTGCTTTACTTTCTCCAGTCCCCGTTCCTTGACCAAGCAAACTTTGGAAGGACTGGACTAGTTGTTTGACGGCTGCCTCCGTCTGGAGGTCCACTTGACCCGATTTGGATAGCATCGAAGCCAGCTGGCTGATCGTGTCCTGTACCGCAAACCGAATCGTTACCGGATGGGAAGCCAATGGCGGCATTTCATTGCCGTCAGCGTTACCTTGGGCGTGAGGAGCTGTTCCGCTCAACAGAAGGTTCGCTTGCGTCAGCCAGTTCTGCAGCTCTTGCAATAACGATGGATCCTCTTCTAACGCCTGGTCCATGGTATCTAGCTCCTGCAGCAATCCTTGAAGCAGCTCCATTAAGCCTTCAAGCGATTCGTCGGTTTCCGCTGAATACTGCGCAAGCAGGGATTCCAGCTTGGCCGCGACTTCTGTTGAAGTTGTTGCAGCGCCGCTGCCGCTGCCGTTCATCTGGTAAGCCAGCGTCGCATCAAAGGAAACACCCGTTGCCGCTTGACCGGCTGCGCTGGTCTTTCCGCTTCCCGCGGTACTGCTAACGGAAGAAGACATACTGCTTTGTACCGTTATTGTCATCGTCTATTTCACCTCCTTTCCTGAGGATGGAGATTCATTTCAGAGCTTATTTAGAGCCCATCAGGCGATTCAATATCTTAGCTGCCAGCTCCGCGTCTTTCGAGGACATCGCATTTAAAATTCGCGAACGCGTAGCATCGTCCACCGTATTTAGAATGGTCATCGTTTTCGCGGGGCTGATCTTGTACGTTTGCATCAGCAGGTCCGCGGCGTTGGCGGGCGTCATTCCGGCAAAAGTCTGATTCAGCTGGCTTTTATCCAGGTTCTCGGAGGTTTTCTTCTGCGCAGCCTCCGCGTCGTTCTTCTTCAGCCTGGATTGCAAAGCGGCAATGGCCATATCTTCGGAGGTCTCCGCGTCTTTCAGCATCATGGTTGCATCCGCCGCCGTTTTCGGATCCATCTTCTGAAGGATGGCAACCCGGTTGCTGCTCTTCATTTGGCTCAGCATTAGCACCATTTCTTCCAGCGTCAGGTTCTGCATGATCGGTGCGGCTTTGCTGGGACTCATGTCCGCATAAAGCTTGGACAGCTCACGAATCTGCTTGGTATACGCGTCTTCCTCTTCCGCCTCGCCGCCCGTGGATGTGCTTTGCATCGATTCTATTTGGGTTTCCAGCTCTTTCACCTTGTTTTCCTGCGTTGCTTTTTGCTCCGTTACTTCGTTTAACGTTTCTTCTTTCTCGGCAAGCTGCTTCTTAAGTTCCACAATCGTCGCTTCTGCGCTTTCTTCTTGCTGCTTCGCCTCTTTGAGCTTCTGCTCTTCCGGGGTCAACACCGGGTCAGGGACCCAGTTCTTAACGACCGGAATTTTATTGGCTACTTCGAGCAGCCCATCCCGGACATCGGCTCTGAAAAATACGGCGAGCGCTCCGAGCAGAACGATCGTGAATATAGCAGGTACCAAAATCAACAATATCCGTTCAAATCCTCCGCCTGATTCTTCCTTATCAATCGGCATGTCTTTTCGTGCCACACTCATTCCTCCCTCGCGGTCATACCCACCGGTGTTTGCAAACCTTAACGGGCTCTGATCGCAAAACGTACCGTCGCCATTTCGTCCAGCTCGTTTTGTTCCCGAAGGAGACTTTCATGCCGGAACTTTTCTTGGGATTTGTCTCTTGCCTTCAGCCACACTTTTTCGTCAAGCATTTTGTCGGACAGTACCTTTTGTTTCTTCGTTACATTGACATGGGCGATCCGTATGTCATCCCGTTTCCGTTCAATGCATTCTTCCAGGTGCTCTGCATAGACTTGAATGTTTCGGATTTCTGCGACAGGCACGCACCGCGATGCCGCTTCCTGCTGAGCACGGTACATTTGATCCCGCATCTCATACAGCTCATTCAGGCTTTTCTCTTCCGCCTGCAGCTTCCCGATGGCGCTTGACAGCATCCATTCCGCTTGCGTTTTCTCGTTGCTTTTCAGGTCTACGATTTTCTGGAATGCATAATGAAATTTCATTCTTCAAAGTCATCTCCTTGAAAACTCGGAAATCAAACGTTCCTGAACCTCATCCAATGTGGTCTTCTCATTCACTTTTTGTTTCGTAAAATCCCAGATGCGGCCGATGTATTCGATCGATTCATCGATGTCGGCATTCGAGCCCTGTTGGTAAGCTCCGATATTGATCAAATCCTCCGAGTCCTTGTAGATCGCCATCAAACGCTTTACGTTCTCGGAGGCATCGATTTGTTCCTCAGGCGAGATGTCTTTCATGACCCGGCTAATGCTGGCCAACACGTCGATCGCCGGAAAATGGCCTTTGTTGGCGATATTCCGGTTCAGGACGATGTGACCATCCAGGATCCCCCTGACCGCGTCCGCGATCGGTTCGTTCATGTCGTCGCCGTCTACCAGCACCGTGTAAAAAGCGGTGATCGAACCCGTCGGACCCGTGCCTGCGCGTTCCAGAAGCTTCGGCAGACTGGCAAATACCGACGGAGTGTAACCGCGCATCGCCGGCGGTTCCCCTACGGCAAGCCCGACTTCGCGCTGCGCCATCGCATAACGGGTAACCGAATCCATCATCAGCATCACGTTCAGCCCGCGATCCCTGAAATATTCGGCGATCGTGGTGGCGATCAGGGCTCCTTTAATGCGGATGAGCGCCGGTTGATCCGAGGTGGCCACGATCACAACGGACCGTTTCAACCCTTCGGGACCCAGGTCCCGCTCGATGAAATCAAGCACCTCTCGTCCCCGTTCACCGATCAAGGCAATGACATTGACATCGGCTGAGGTGTTGCGTGCGATCATTCCCATCAGGGTACTCTTCCCGACGCCGGAGCCGGCGAATATGCCGACACGCTGGCCTTTGCCGATGGAGAGCAATCCGTCAATCGCTCGCACGCCGATGCTGATCGGCTCCTGAACCCTGGGCCGATTAAGCGGGTTCTGCGGAACGTTATGGGTGGAATAATGCGGCATGCGTGCCGGAATAATGGATCCGTCGAGCGGTTGTCCCAATCCGTCCAGCACTTTGCCAAGCAGCTCCGAACCTACCTGCACGCTCAGCGGTTTGCCTGTACCCACTACATCGCAGCCCGGGCCAATGGAGTGAAGCTCGCCGAGAGGCATCAGCAGCACTTTATTGTCTCTGAAACCCACGACCTCGGCCTTGAGCGGCTTGGATTGCTTCGTGGGATAGATGTAGCAAACGTCGCCGATGCTGGCATCCGGCCCTTCGGACTCCACCATCAATCCGATGACTTGCGTAACCTTGCCGTTGATGCGAACGGGATCCAAATGTTTCAGATGGTCCATGTACCGGGCGCTATTCAGCTTCTTCATCTTGATTTCTCCGTTCCTCGACATCAAGGGCGATCCGTACGAGTTCTTTTTTGATCTCGGCCAGCTGTGTATCGATGCGTGCATCCACGCTTCCGAAGGAAGAACGGATGACGCAGCCGCGATCCTTTACCGTGGAGTCCGGCAAAATTTGAAGCTCCGCCTGGGAGTCGATCGATAATCCGAGCTCTTCCCGCGCGGCGTTTACGAATTCGAACTGATCGGGAGCTACGCAGAGGGAAATGATTCCTTTTTCCCGCTTGCGCGCCAGGTTCTTTCGAATCAGCTCCAGCGTGAATTCCGGTTCGATCGTAAGCTGACGATCCAGCACCTTCTCCGCAATGCTGCAGCTGAGCTCCACCAAAAACGGCTCCGCCTCCTGAATCAGATCTTCCTTGGCTTGGTGCGCGAGCTGAAGCAGCTCGCTCGCTTGCAGCGTCGCCTGCTCCATCAGTTCCTTCATCTCAAGCTCCGCCTTGGCAGAGCCCTCCGCATATCCTTGATTAAAGCCTTCCATTTTCAGCGTTTCGGACAAATCCTCGTCCTGAAGCCTTCTTTCGGTCCACCAAGCCTCAATCTGCTCCTGCGCTTCGGTCAGCAGACGCTGCGCCTCTTCCGAGGCCTCACGGATTTGCCTTTCGGCAAACTCCTGAGCGTCCTTTAGCATTTCATGTTTCAAACGTTCGGCTTCAGCCAGCGTTTGTGCAGCAGCCGGCTCGGCAGTCGGCGGTGCAGGCTCCTCCACCGTTTCCTCGGTTGGCGAAGCGTAACGACGAGCAAGATCCAACTCTTTCAACACATCCATCGGTTTATAGTGGGACGATTTGATCAAGTTAGACAATGATGTCATCTCCTCCGCCGCGGGCAATAATAACCTCACCCGCTTCTTCGAGTCTCCGGATCGTGCTTACGATCCGAGTCTGGGCTTCCTCCACGTCACGCAGCCGCACCGGTCCCATGTATTCCATTTCTTCGCGGAAGGTTTCGGCCATCCGCTTGGACATATTGCGGAAAATAACGTCCCGCACCTCTTCGCTTGCCACCTTGAGCGCAAGCTGCAGATCCGCATTCTCGACGTCGCGGATGATGCGCTGTATCGAACGGTTGTCCACGTTGACGATGTCTTCGAATACAAACATCCGCTTCTTGATTTCTTCCGCAAGCTCGGGATCCTGGATTTCCAGGGAGTCGAGGATCGTCCGTTCCGTTCCGCGGTCCACGCCGTTCAGAATTTGAACGATGGACTCGATGCCGCCCGCACTGGTGTAATCCTGCGTCACCGTAGCCGACAGCTTCTGTTCCAGCACGCGCTCCACCTGAGCGATGACTTCCGGCGAAGTACTGTCCATGACTGCAACCCTGCGCGCAACCTCCGCCTGCTTCTCTTGCGGGAGCGAAGACAGGATCGCGGATGCCTGCTCGTATTGAAGATAAGACAATACGAGTGCAATGGTCTGGGCATTCTCATTCTGGATAAAGTTCAGGATTTGGCTCGGATCCGCTTTACGGGCGAAGTCAAACGGTCTTACTTGAAGCGTTGCCGTCAGCCTGTTGATCACTTCCATCGCTTTTTGCTGTCCAAGCGCCTTCTCCAAAATCTCCTTCGCGTAATTGATGCCGCCCTGCGAGATGTATTCCTGGGCCAGGCAAATTTGATGGAACTCCTGAATAATGCTATCTTTCTCGACGCTGTCGACTTTGCGAACATTCGCAATCTCGAGCGTTAATTGTTCGATTTCTTCATCTCGAAGATGCTTAAATATTTGAGCAGACACTTCCGGGCCAAGTGTAATGAGCAGTATAGCCGCTTTTTGACGTCCGCTTAACATTTGGTTATTTCCCTTAGCCAATGCTTCCACCTCTATTCCTCAGCTAGCCATGTGCGAAGTAAATTCACGAATTCATCTGGCTTCTTCTTCGCCAAGGTTTCGAGCTGCTTACGAACCTGGCTTTCATTGGTTATGCTTTCGAGATTAATCGACGGGAATTCCGTAACGGGCGGAAGCTGGATATCCTCTTCAAGCTCCTCCTGCTGCTGTCTGCGTCTGCGGATGAAGAAATAGGTTCCTCCCGCAATCAATGCCAACGCAGCGATACCGATTCCCCATAATACAGGCTGTGAAAATACGGATTTCGGATTTTCATCCGCATTTACATTAAATACCTGCGAAATAACCGAAACTTTTTTGGACAAATCAGCGTCTGTATAAGTAGAGTCTGAATCCGAAAGCGATGCTCTTACAATATTGACCAGGATGTTCTGAATAGCCGTTCTTGTGGCATCATCCAAAGTTTGTTGCCCGGCAGGTGGTTCAACCGAGACGTTAATGGTTAAATCTTTAACAGTATATGGACTTGCAATGATATCCTTCGTAATCCGGTTAACCTCATAGTTAACGGTTTTGGAGAGCTCTTCCGAATTCGTTTCTCCGCTTCCAGAATCGCTTGGATATCCCGGAACGGCCTCTTCGCCTACGCCGGCCACGCCGCCTGTAGGACTGCCGGTTCCCGAGTAGTTCTTCTGGATCTCCTGAACGCTGAGCTCAATCCCCTTCATTTCTTCTTCATCCACAGGGGTTACGATGTTTTCCTTGCTTTGCACCTGATCAAAGTTCAGTTTGGAAGCTACAAGAACATTGACTTTATTCGAACCCATGTACTGCGAGAGGAATTGCTGGACATTTTGCCTTACGTCGTTTTCGAATTTTTTCTGAAGCGCGAAATTTTCTTCCACCTTGCCGATCAATCCGCCTTGACCGCCTTTAGCTGTTGCGAGCAGCTCGACTTCGTCATTGGTGATTGTAATGTTCTCTATCGGCAAATTGGGAATGGCCGTTTTTACAAGGTTGTAGTACCCGTCTATGACTTCCTGATTAGGACGATAGCCTGGTTTGAACTGCACAACCACGGAAGCGCTGGCCTGATCTTCGTTTCCGTTTTTCGCGAACACACTTTCTTTTGGCAGGTTCAATAATACCGTTGCGTCCTGAACGCCCTGCATCTTCTCCAGCAGCCGTTCGACTTCGCCATTCAATGCATTTACATATTTCACTTCGAATTCGTTATCCGTCATTCCGATGGCTGACGCATTCTTTTCGAAGGTTTCGAATCCGATTGTGCCATTCTGCACCAGTCCCTGTGATCCTACATCGATCTGGACTTTAGCCGCGCTTGTGCTCGGAACCAGAATGCTTCTGCCGTCCTCGCTCAGCTTGTAGGAAATCCCCTGGGTCTCCAAGTGGCTGATGATGCCTGCGGCGTCGCTGGAATTCAGATCCCGGAATGCTACCTCATACTTCGTCTTAGAGAATTGCATCGTTAGTACGACAAGAGCAATTAGAACAAATGCTACGGTAGCGATTAACATTATTTTTTGTTTGTTGCTGAATTGGTTCCAATACTGGGTCATTCTCTCCCGGTATTGGGTAATTCTCTCGTTCACATTGTCACCCCATCCGAAACTTTGCTAGAAACATTTAGATTTGCGTGCGCATGATCTCTTGATAGGCTTCTACCACTTTGTTTCGGACCTGTGTCGTGAGCTGAATGCTCAACAGAGCCTGTTGGGCGGATATCATCGCCTGATCTACGTTTACTTGTCCAATCATTAATTTATCGCTCATCACGTGCGCGTTCTGTTCCTGCGCGGCCACGGAGTTCAGTGCTTCATTCAGGTAAGAGCCAAAATCTCGGATCGATTCGGAAGGCGTCGCACCATTTTTCACTTGCTCCTGCATTTGCAGCGGCTGTACACCCTGAACACTGAACATTGCATTCTGAATCATCTCTCTCTCCTCCTACTATGCTGGTCTATGTATATATCATCGTATTATCTTCCAATCTCCAAAGCCTTCATGATCATCGCTTTCGAAGCGTTTATCGCCGTAACGTTAGCCTCGTAAGAACGGGTAGCTGCGAGCATATCCACCATTTCCTTCGTAATATCAACGTTAGGCATAAAGACATAGCCTTCCGCATTCGCATCCGGATGTGTGGGGTTATATACCTGCTTCAACGGGGATTGATCTTCCCGCACCTGCGCAACCTTAACCCCTTGCCCTGCATTCTGACCGTTCATCTGGGCTCTGAGAAGCCCTTCAAATGATTCCTGCTGCGGCTGAAACACAACCGTCTTTCGGCGATACGGAACGGCTTGTCCATTCTCGATTCGCGCGCGCGTGGTTTCCGCATTGGCTATGTTGGAGGAGATAACATCCATTCGAAGCCGTTGTGCCGTAAGAGCTGATGCATTAATTCCGAAGCTATTGCTAATATTCATGAATCCCTATCTCCCTTCAATAGCTGTACGCATCATTCGAATCTGCTCATTCACAGCTTGTACGTACGAATTATAACGGAGCTGATTCTCTGCAAGCAGCGACATTTCTCTGTCTGCATCGACATTATTCTGGTTGTTATTCATGGAACTGCTGCCGTCCTTTATGACCGAGGCATCCGGGATTGACCCGGTTGGACCAATGACAAAATGCCTGGGATCCGTTCTTCTGCCCTGAAGCGACAACTGGGCTCCATCCATTTCTTTCTTCAGAAGACTCTCAAAGGATACTTCGGATCTCTTAAAATGAGGTGTATCCACGTTCGCGATGTTGTTTGCAATCACGTTGTTCCTGAGATTCGCTGCATCCAAACCGCTTTGAAGCCGTTGAAAAGAACTATTATTCAACAGATTCACTAGCTCATTCCTCCTGACTGGATTTGCCGAAAGGTATTCCACTCTTCCTAGCTAAACCCTCTTTTTTCGACAAATAATATAATCCGTACGAACTAACCTAGGTCTTAAGTAGAAAAAGACAACATGATGTCACATAAACTAAGTTTCTTAAAGATTGGGACTTTTTACAATAAGAAAAAAGCCCTATCTTTTACCAAAAAGAAGGGCTTTGTGTTCATTTTTATCCGATTTTTTTCTATAATATTGCAAATCGTACCACTAAATCTGTAAATTTTAAGTGAATTTACCCGCTAGGTAGGTCCTGTTCCCATCCTGAATATTCACAAAAAATTGCGAAATCCGTCCCGATCCCTTCCAACATGCGAAAGCGCTTCGACATCTAGCAAGAAAGGCCGGGATGAATATCGACATTTATCTCCTTTTTGCATACCCGGCAGATAGACCTATACGAATGCAACTACAGAATATACTGGCTCAGGTCCCGATCCTGGGCGATGCCGGCAAGTTTCTCCCGGACATACTGCGGGGTGATCACCATCCGGTCCAGCGTCAATTCAGGCGCTTCAAACGACAGATCCTCCAGCAGCTTTTCCAATATCGTATGGAGCCTCCGTGCGCCGATATTCTCCGTGTTCTGGTTCACCGAAGCCGCGATTTGGGCAATTTCCCGGATCGCTTCCGGCGAAAACTCGATTTCCAGGTCTTCGGTACGCAGCAGATTGACGTATTGTTTGGTCAATGCGTTTTTCGGCTCGGTCAAAATGGACACAAAATCGTCGAGCGACAAACTGTTCAGCTCTACCCGAATCGGAAAACGCCCTTGAAGCTCGGGAATCAAATCCGACGGCTTCGCGATATGGAATGCGCCAGCAGCGATAAACAGGACAAAGTCCGTTTTTACCGGCCCGTATTTCGTCATGATCGTGGAGCCTTCCACGATAGGCAGAATGTCGCGCTGCACGCCTTCCCTGGACACATCAGGACCCGATTGACGGCCCTGGCTGGCAACCTTGTCGATTTCGTCGATGAAAATAATCCCGGATTGCTCGGCCCGGCGTATGGACTCTTGGATGACATCATCCATATCAATGAGCTTGCCTGCTTCTTCCTGCGTAAGCACTTTTCTGGCTTCCTTGACGGACAGCTTGCGGCGCTTCGTACGCTTCGGCATCAGGTTGCCGAACATCTCCTGCATATTCATGCCCATCTGATCATTGCCCTGTCCGGCAAACATGTCGAACATATTCGGTGCGGCATCCTCGACATCGATCTCAATCGTTTCGTCTTCAAGCTTGCCGGACAGCAGGTTAAAGCGCACCTGTCTCCGCTTCTCTTTAAGACTAACGTCCTTATCGTCCGCATCTTCCTCATCGGCCTGGGTTTCGTTGTTTCCTCCGCCAAATAGCATCTCAAAGGGATTACGCTGGCTCTTCTGGCCTTTGGTTGAAGGCGCCAACAGCTGAACGATCCGCTCGTTCGCCATTTCCTCGGCTTTGTCCTTAACCTTCTCCGTACGTTCCAGCTTCACCATCCGGATCGCGGTTTCCACCAGATCCCGTACCATGGACTCCACATCACGGCCGACATAACCAACCTCGGTAAACTTCGTTGCCTCGACCTTGACGAACGGTGCATGGACCAGCTTGGCAAGCCTTCTCGCAATTTCCGTTTTGCCGACGCCGGTAGGACCGATCATCAGAATGTTCTTCGGTACGATTTCATCCCGCTCGTCCTCGGTCAGCAGACTCCGGCGATAACGGTTCCGAAGTGCGACAGCGACCGATTTTTTAGCGTCCTTCTGGCCTACGATGTATTTATCCAGCTCGGATACAATCTGTCTAGGCGTCATCGATTCTTTACTCATCGCGAATACCTCCACCCCTGATATGGCTATATGTTGCTGCATGGCCCTCTTACAGCTCTTCAACAATAATGTTGCTGTTCGTGTAGACACACACCTCAGAAGCGATCTGAAGGGCTTCTCTGGCGATGTCTTTCGCTTCCATATGCCCTGCATGGCGCTTAAGCGCACGTCCGGCAGACAAGGCAAAATTGCCGCCTGACCCAATGGCCAGCACATCATCATCAGGCTCGATGATTTCGCCGCCGCCGGAAATCAGCAGCATCCCCGTTTTGTCCATAACAATCATCAAGGCTTCAAGTTTACGGAGCACCCTGTCTTGACGCCAGTCCTTCGCAAGCTCGACAGCGGCCCGCTGCAGGTTTCCATGGTGCTCCTCCAGCTTGCCTTCGAATTTCTCAAACAACGTGATCGCATCCGCCACAGAACCGGCAAAACCGGCGACAACTTGTCCCCGGTAAAGACGGCGCACTTTCTTGGCGGTCTGCTTCATGACTACACTTTCACCGAATGTGACTTGGCCGTCGCCGGCTATAGCTGCCGTGCCATTGTGCCGCACTGCGCAAATCGTCGTGGCGTGAAAAGTCATTTCCATGATGGCAGGACCTCCCTAAGAAAATAAGATTAGATTGTATTTAGTTCATGCTCGCTAATAAATACGCGTACCCCGTCAAGGGCACGGTTCGCAAGCGCTTCGTTCTTTTCCTTTTTGTTCCGAATCCGCTTCTCTAGGCCCGGAAGAAGACCGAAGTTCGCGTTCATCGGCTGGAAATTATCGGGATCCGCATGGGTGATGTAATAAGCCATGCTTCCGATGGTCGATTCCTGAGGAAATACGATCCCCTCACGCCCCTGAGCCGCTCTTGCCGCATTAATGCCTGCAATCAATCCGGACGCCGCCGATTCAACATACCCTTCGACGCCGGTCATTTGTCCCGCCAGGTACAAATTCGGCCGTGTTTTCACCTGATAGGTTTGTTCCAGCAATTTTGGCGAATTGACAAACGTATTGCGGTGCATGACGCCGTATCGCACGATTTCGGCGTTCTCGAGTCCCGGTATCATGGAAATGATGCGCTTCTGTTCGCCCCACTTCAAATGGGTCTGGAAGCCGACAAGGTTGTAGAGGGTACCCGCCGCATTATCCTGACGGAGCTGAACCACGGCGTAAGGCAGTTTGCCCGTATGCGGGTTCACCAATCCTACAGGCTTCATCGGGCCGAACAAGGCGGTTTGTTTGCCGCGCTTCATCATAACCTCGATCGGCATGCAGCCCTCGAAATAAATCTCCTTCTCAAACTCTTTCAATTGCGCGACTTCAGCATTAATAAGAGCGTCATAGAAGGCGTCGAACTCTTCTTCCGTCATGGGACAATTCAGATAGGCCGCTTCGCCTTTATCATAACGTGACGCTAGATAGACCTTGCTCATATCGATGGAATCCTTCTCCACGATCGGAGCAGCCGCATCGTAAAAATAGAAATAGTCTTCGCCCATCAGCTCGCGGATTTGCGACGACAATGCCGGCGAAGTCAGCGGTCCCGTAGCAATAACAACGATGCCTTCTTCAGGTATATGCTGAATTTCTTCATTTACGACCTCGATTAACGGATGCTGATGCAA
The DNA here is from genome assembly GCF_000204455.1 of Paenibacillus sp. HGF5. Lineage (NCBI taxonomy): Bacteria > Bacillati > Bacillota > Bacilli > Caryophanales > Paenibacillaceae > Paenibacillus > Paenibacillus sp. HGF5. Next base: position 78,291 of record NZ_AEXS01000158.1, read on the forward strand.
GGTTTCCGTAATTTCTCCGGAGAAGCCGTCGCGGTCGACGGCTAATGCGCCGCCAGCCGGGACGGAATTGCGGTCAGCCGATCCGATGACGAGGGAATTCAGCATCCGCATCTCTTCCTTCAATACGCCGACCGCATTGGTCAATCCGTTCGCCCGAAGCGAATTACTGCATACAAGCTCGGCGAACTTGTCCGTATGATGAGCCGGCGTCTTTACGACCGGCCGCATCTCGTATAGTGTAACGGGTACGCCGCGGCTGGCGATCTGCCAGGCAGCTTCACTGCCAGCAAGTCCTGCCCCGATAACCGTAACCCTCTGTGAATCTGTCAACGTCATTACCCCCTGTATGCCTTACAAATCTGCTGCTTCATCCTGTTCCTCGACCATTTCGGAATAATCGCAAGAGGTACACTGAAGCTTGATGCCTTGCTTGCTTTTCTTCTCTACCATTAAACTGCTGCAATTCGGACACGGCTTCGTTGACGGTTTATCCCATGATACAAAGTCGCATTCGGGATACCGGTCACAGCCAAAGAAGACGCGCCCCTTCTTGCTCCGGCGTTCCACGACATGGCCTTCCTTGCATTTCGGGCAAGATACGCCAATGTCCTTCACGATCGGTTTGGTATTCCGGCAATCCGGGAAGCCCGAGCAGGCAAGAAACTTGCCGAAACGACCCAGCTTATAAACCAGGGGCTTGCCGCATTTTTCGCAGATCTCATCGGAAACCTCGTCTTCGATTTCGATTTCCTTCATTTCTTCCTCTGCTACTTCAAGCCGCTTCTCAAAGGACTCATAGAACTCTGCCAATACCTTGACCCAATCCTCGGAGCCTTCCTCCACATGGTCGAGATCCTCTTCCATGTTCGCCGTAAACTCCACATTGAGGATTTCCGGGAAGAACTGCTCCATCTGCTCGATGACAAGCTCGCCGAGCTCCGTCGGCATGAATTTTTTCTCTTCGATGGCAACGTAGCCTCTCTTCTGGATCGTCTCCAGCGTCGGCGCATACGTACTCGGACGCCCTATGCCGAGCTCCTCCAGCGTTCGGACTAGCCGCGCTTCCGTATAACGCGGAGGCGGCTGCGTGAAGTGCTGCTTCGGCTCAATGTCCTGCTTCTCCAGAATGTCTCCGGAATGAAGCTCCGGCAGGTATTTGTCTTCCTCTGTCGTCCCGTCGTCGTTGCCTTCAACGTAAACCTTCATGAATCCAGGGAAACGGACCTTCGAACCGGTCGCCCGGAAGACCGTATTCCCGGCAGTGATGTCCACCGAAAGCGTATCCAGTACTGCAGAAGACATCTGGCTTGCCACAAAGCGTTCCCAGATCAGTTTGTACAACCGAAGCTGGTCGCGGCTCATAAACGGCTTCATCGATTCCGGATCGCGCAGCACGGACGTTGGACGAATCGCTTCGTGCGCATCCTGGGCGTTGGCAGCTTTTTTCGAATATTGTCTCGGGCTCTCCGGCACGAACGGATCACCGTACTTCTCGGTGATGTATTCCTTCGCTTCTTCTTGAGCCGTACCTGAGATCCGCGTGGAATCCGTACGCATATAAGTAATTAAACCGACGGTGCCTTCCTTGCCTAACTCAACACCCTCGTACAGCTGCTGGGCTACCGACATGGTCTTGGCGGCACGGAAACCGAGTTTACGGGCAGCCTCCTGCTGCAAGGAACTCGTCGTAAACGGCGGCGACGGGTGGCGCTGACGCTCACGCTCTTTCACTTCGCCGACCTGGAAGGAGGCATCCCGAATCGCCTCGAGAATTTCATTCACTTCCTGCTCATTGGTCAGTTCCTTCTTCGCGCCGTTTAGCTGCGTGAATTTGGCTTCGAATGCGGAGCCTTTAATCGCCAGCTTGGCCGTTATGGTCCAATATTCTTCCGGAACGAAAGCGCTTATCTCATTCTCGCGGTCGAGAATGATTTTGACGGCTACCGATTGAACCCGGCCGGCCGAAAGACCCTTCTTCACTTTCTTCCATAGAATAGGACTGATCTTATAACCAACCAATCGGTCCAAAATACGTCTGGCCTGCTGCGCGTTAACCAGATCCATGTTAATTTTGCGCGGCGTTTTGAAGGCATCCTTCACGGCCGTTTTCGTTATTTCATTAAATACAACCCGCAGGCTTTGAGTATCATCCAGCTCCAACGCATGCGCAAGATGCCATGCAATGGCTTCCCCTTCGCGATCGGGGTCAGCTGCGAGGTACACTTTTTTCACCTTTTTGCTTGCATCCTTAAGTTCCTTTAAGACAGAACCTTTTCCGCGGATCGTAATGTATTTCGGATTGAAGTCGTTTTCCACCTCAACCCCGATCTGGCTCTTCGGCAAATCGCGAACATGACCCATCGAAGCCTTCACGATATACTTGCTGCCGAGATATTTGCCAATCGTTTTCGCCTTAGCAGGCGACTCTACGATGACGAGTGAATCCGCCACAGGTTCATCCTCCTCTCCAACGTTCAAACTTTCCCATTATATGATTTTATATATAGCACCGGGTAATTGGGTAATCTGCTTTTTTATGATTAAAGATAACAGAACTGAATGCAAATGTCCAAAATCCCACCGGGTACGCTCGATCATCTCATCCAACGACCCGGGACCCTGTTCGAGCATATGGTATATTTGTCGCTCGTCATTTGTCAACCCGGCTAGTTCATCCGGACGCTCCTGACGAGGGGCCCGCCGCTCCTTATTGTATGTATCCGAGACCCCTTTTGGCAACCAGGAATCATATTCTTCTATTATATCCTCTGCTTCCGTGACCATCTTGGCCCCTTGCTTGATCAAATCCAAGGTCCCTCTGCTCTTGGGTGAAGTTAGCGGTCCCGGAACGGAAAACACGTCCCTTCCCGCCTCCAGGGCCAAATCGGCCGTAATCAGCGACCCGCTGCGGGCATCCGCTTCCACCACTACGGTTCCCAGCGTCAGCCCGGCGATGATTCGGTTTCGCTGCGGGAAGAATCCCGGCAGCGCCTTGGTACCCGGCGGGTATTCGGAAATAATAAGCCCTTTAGCCGCGATCTCTTCATAAAGTGATCGGTTCTCCGGCGGATAAATGACATCGATGCCGGCTCCGAGAACGGCCACCGTCGGCCCGCCGCTTCGCAATGCGGTTTCGTGCACGACGCTGTCAATGCCTCTGGCCATGCCGCTGACAACCGTAAGCCCCGCTCGGGTCAACGCCTCCGACAGCATCGTTGCAACCTTGCGCCCGTAGCCGGTAGGCATTCTTGTACCGACCATCGCGATCCCCGGCGTGGACAGCAAATGAGGATCCCCGATGCAATACAGAACCCAGGGCGCTTGCGGCGACGATTTCAACATGTCCGGGTAGACAGCATCAAGGGCTGTTATAATACGTATTTTTGTGCGGTTTGTCAAATTCCATACCTTGTCTTCCTCTTGTCGAAGCTCGACCTCCTCGTCATTCGACAGTTCGACACGCTTTCTTTCGACGGCGATAGGGAATTCTTTAGACAGCTTGTTTGCTTTTTCGACAGGCAGACCGCACGCTCTCCAATCCTGCGCATCATAGGACAGCAAGCCTTCATGCAGCTCACCGTTCAGTACCATTCGGTTGATGGTCTTCCATCCGATGCCTTCGCTTTCATGCAATGCAACCAGCAGTAATCTGTCCAGCCTCATCACGCGACCTCCTTAAAATATAAAATCATAAACAAAAAAGCAACCCTTCATTTCCTAATCAGGAAATAAAAGGTTGCTTACCTTAAGTTATAACGTTAACCTGGCCTATTAATGGATAGGTCTAAGCCTTAGTGCGTTGTGCAGGACTCCAATAGCCCCTTCTCTTCCAGCACGCTAACCAAGGTCGAGCCCATTTCGGCAGGCGTAGGAGCCACTTTGATACCGCATGCTTCAAGCACAGCGATTTTTTCCTTGGCTGTTCCTTTACCGCCGGAAATGATCGCGCCAGCGTGGCCCATGCGTTTCCCTGGAGGCGCTGTTGCGCCGCCAATGAAGCCTACCACCGGCTTGGTCATGTTGGCTTTGATCCACTCAGCCGCTTCTTCCTCAGCGGTTCCGCCGATCTCGCCGATCATGATCACCGCTTTGGTATTCGGATCTTCGTTAAACAGTCTCAGCACATCGATAAACTCCGTCCCTTTAACCGGGTCGCCGCCGATTCCTACGGCGGAGGATTGTCCGATGCCGCGAGCCGTCAGCTGATGAACGGCTTCATAGGTCAAGGTACCGCTCCGCGATACAACCCCGACATGTCCCGGCGTGTGGATATAACCCGGCATGATGCCGATTTTACATTCACCCGGCGTGATGACACCCGGACAGTTAGGTCCGATCAAGCGAGTCTTCTTGCCTTCCATATAACGGGATACCTTTACCATGTCGAGCACCGGAATGCCTTCCGTAATGCAGATCACCAGATCCATCTCGGCATCAACGGCTTCCAGAATGGAGTCGGCCGCAAAAGCAGGCGGTACATAAATGACGCTTGCGGTTGCGCCTGTTTTGGCTTTGGCTTCCTCAACGGTGTTGTAAACCGGCAGTTTGACGGTTTCGCCGTTCTCCAGCGTGATTTCAACTTCGGTTCCGCCTTTGCCGGGCGAAGTTCCGCCGACCATTTGCGTACCGTAATCCAAGGCGCCTTTTGCATGGAACAGGGCTGTTTTACCTGTAATCCCTTGCGTGATAACTTTTGTATTTTTATCGATCAAAATACTCACGATTGATTCACATCCCCTATTGTTATTTGAAAATGAAAGCAACCGCACGGCAGGGCTAAGAAGCCCATCGTGCCATGCCCCTTCAGGAATGAAATATTACTGAACGAGGGAGACGATCTTCTGTGCTCCGTCGGCCATGGAATCAGCAGGCACGATATTGAGACCGGACTCAGCCAAAATCTGCTTGCCGAGGTCTACGTTCGTTCCTTCCAAGCGTACAACAAGCGGACGAGTCAGTCCCAGCTGTTTCGCTGCTTCGACAACACCGGTAGCAATAACGTCGCAACGCATTATGCCGCCGAAAATGTTGACAAAGATTCCTTTTACTTGAGGATCGGACAAAATAATCTTGAAGGCCTCCGTTACCTTCTCCGTTGTTGCGCCGCCCCCAACATCAAGGAAGTTGGCAGGGTCGCCGCCATAATACTTGATGATGTCCATCGTAGCCATGGCAAGACCTGCCCCGTTAACCATGCAGCCGATGTTGCCGTCGAGAGCTATGTAACTCAAGTCGTATTTGGACGCTTCGATTTCCTTCTCGTCTTCCTCATCCAGATCGCGCAGTTCCAAGATGTCCTTATGACGGAACAACGCATTGGAATCGAAATTGAGTTTGGCATCGAGAGCCATGACGTTTCCGTCACCGGTTACGACAAGCGGATTGATTTCAGCGATAGAGCAATCCTTCTCTACGAATGCCTTATACAAGGCCAGCATGAACTGAACGGCTTTCCCTACCAGTTCATTCGGAATATTAATGGAATACGCTAATTTCCGCGCTTGGAATGTTTGAAGTCCGATCGCCGGATCCACGACTTCTTTGAAAATTTTCTCAGGAGTTGCTGCTGCAACCTCTTCGATTTCTGTACCGCCTTCTTCGGACGCCATCATGACGACACGGCCGGTAGCGCGGTCAACAACAACACCGATATAGTACTCTTTGCGAATATCGCAGCCCTCTTCAATAAGGAGACGCTTGACTTCCTTGCCTTCCGGACCCGTTTGGTGAGTCACCAACACCTTGCCCAGAATTTCTTCGGCGTAAGCACGAACCTCGTCCAGGTTCTTCGCCACTTTAACGCCGCCGGCTTTACCGCGGCCGCCTGCGTGGATCTGCGCTTTGACAACGGTTACGGGACTGCCCAAAGATTGCGCAGCTTCAACTGCTTCTTCCACCGTAAACGCTACCTTGCCGTTCGGAACAGCTACTCCATATTGCTTCAGTACTTGTTTTCCTTGATATTCATGGATATTCATTCTCGAATCCTCCTATCAACATGACTGGAACAAGGCTGGCTGACACGGAACCAATCTATGAAAGTTCGCACTGTCAACCTTTATATATTAAACCCAAGCTATTGTAACATGTTTTTAAAACGCTTACCTTAAAAAGTTCACCGTTTATCCACTCGATTTGGCATGGGTATGATTCCTTCCAGATATAAATTGGAAATATATGTATCATCATCTGTTTTTTCGCGCGTAAAATATCAAACCTATAATGCCTAACACCACAATAGCAATGCCAAGCAATCCTGCTGCAAGCATAATTAAGATATTTTCCCACAATATTGTCATTTCGATTCCCTCTCCATCCCCATAGAATTAGTGCATCCATTACTATTATACCATTAAATCCCTTTTTAGGGAGATCGAACTGTGACGCAATATAAAACTCTTTATCCTTTCTGTGCGATCCGGTAGAATGATTTGGAAAAGAGAAAGACAAGTAGGCATTTTCATAAGGAGATTCAGCATGAAATGGTTGACATCGTTTTTTCCGCTTCATTCCTTGTTCGTCAAAATGTTGGTCTATTTTCTCGTCGTAATTATCCTGCTCTCCTCCTACAACCTATGGTCGATGACCTTCTATTCCCGCAATGTGAACAATGAGATCGTCAAATATAATCTGACCCTGATTCGAAACACCGTCGATAATTTCGAGAAGCAATATTCCACCTGGAAAAGCCTTCTCCTCAACCTTCAGCATAACGAATTCGTCGGCAATATCAGCAGGCAGGCCGATGCCGGCGGAAAGAAAGGAATCGATTATCTGCAGGTTGAAATGGTGACGGATCAGATTCGGACCCTGGTAAGCCAGCCATACTATCACTTGAATAATGTCATGATCTACTACCGGAATCATGCCTTTCTGCTTGAACGGGACGGCATCGTTAACGATGACCGCATGTTCAAGCATTATTACATAAGCAATTCCTACCCGTACGAGTTCTGGAAAAAGACAGAGCGCGCGAATGGGTTTATGCAAATGCTTCCCAGCAGCGCCTTCTCCATCGGGACCGAGAAGAGCGAGGTGCAGCTGCTGCCGTTAGTCGCGGATGTGCAAGGAAGCCCCTGGCAAATCATAGCTTTCGTAAATATGAAAAGCTGGTATGAATCCTATAAAGGAATGGCCGGTTCCCGCTTCGTACTGTTGGACCCGAAGGGAACGAAACTGTATGAATCCTCGCCGGACGCGGCTTCCCAGCCGCTGCCGGAATGGGATGGCCAGTCGGATTGGATCATGGAGAAGGGATCGTATTATTTTTTCGAAAAAGGGGCACGCTCCGGTCTTACCTATATCTCCATCATTCCGCACAACGAACTTAATCAAAGCATCAGCCGCATGAACTGGATTGCCGTGCTGTTATTTGCCGCTACCCTGCTAATAGGCACGTTGGCATCGTGGGTCTTCTCTCGCAATATCAACCAACCGCTGAAGAGAATGGTGACGGGGCTGGGCCAAACGGAGATGGAGCTGTATCAAGGAAGCATCGCCGAATTCAGCGCCATTTCCAACCATCTGAAGGGATTGCAGCACGATCGCAAGATGATCAAGGAATGGATGGACCAAACCAAACCGCTCTTAACCAGCTATCATTATTTGGCACAGTTCAAAAACATTGCCATCGATACCGCCGCTTCCAAAGAACTTTGGGTCGGCGAAGGAGCATTCATGGTCATTGTCTATCAATTGAGGTACCGTCATAACCCGACTCAAAAGCTTGATGCCTTGATGACACGGGCAACCGGCAAAATCAAGGACATCATCACGCTGCAGATCCAAGAGGCTTTTCCCTTATCGCACACCCTTCAGATGGAGGGCAAACAAATCTTATCCATCGTGTACACGCAGGAAAAATCAGACACGCTGCAGCAGAGCCTCACCCAGCTCAAACGGATTTTTGATCACGATCAAAGCACCTATCTCGTGAATATCGCGGTTTCATCCGTCTTCCAGCAAACCTCGGAGTTCGATCAAGCCTATGCGGAAGCCATGTCGTTCCTGCTTCAAGCCAGGCCGCTTGAAGAAACCCAGATTATTTGGGAGAAGGAACTCCGCGGCGATGTTACGGGCTTCACCGCCGAGCAGGAACACGAGTTTTACGTGAATTTGCAGGCGGGCAACGAGAGCAGCTGCCAAATGCTGATCGATCGGGCATTGGAACGGTTGCAGCGGCAGGAGGCTACGGCGGATCAGCTGAGCCATTTTGCCAATTCGGTCTCGGTCCGCATGAGAAGAACCGTAGAACTGCTGAAGATCAATACCGACGTGCTTCCGAATGATGCCGATATGCTTGCATACAGCGTAACTCCCGACCAATACCGGGAAGTCCTTCTCGACGAGCTCTCCCATGCAACCCAAGCGATCCGCCGGAAACGGGAGGAGCATTACGATATCATCCAATATGTCATTCAGTACCTGGAGTCCCATTACAACGAAGAAATATCGCTCGAGCAGCTTGCTTATAAACTCAACATGTCACCCACCTATCTGTCCGGGTATATTAAAGAGAAGACGGGGAGTAACTTCAGCGACCAATTGAATGCCATCCGGATAACAAAAGCAAAAGAGCTTCTGGAGACGACGAACATGCCGATTCAGGAAGTAGGCAACCGGATCGGCTACCGCAACGTCACTTCCTTTATCCGCATGTTCAAAAAAATAACCGGCCAAACACCAGGCGATTACCGGAAAACCAATTGGATCCGGTAAGGCAGGTGAGCGGCCGGCCGCTTAACCTTTGACGGAGCCGATCAGAGCTCCTTTTACGAAATATTTCTGGATAAACGGGTACACCAGCAGGATCGGCAGGGTGGACACCATGATGGTAGCGAACTTCAGACCATCCTCCACTACCACGATATCGCCTACAACAGGCCCATCCGTTCCCGTCAATTGGCCCGACAGCACGATGTTTCTTAATATCACCTGCAGCGGCTGCATATCGGCATCCCGCAAGTACAGGAGCGGACCCATGAAGTTATTCCACATCCCTACCGCATAATACAATCCGATGGTGGCGAGCACCGGCTTGGAGAGCGGAAGCACAATCCGAAAGAAAATTCCGATCTCGGACAGACCGTCGATTTTGCCGGATTCCTCAAGCTCTTGGGGCATCCCCATGAAGAAAGTCCGCATGATCAGCAGATTCCAGGTGGCTACGGCTCCGGGCAGCACCATGCCCCATATGGTGTTGACAAAGCCCAGCTCCTTCACGACCAGAAACGTCGGAATCATGCCTCCGTTGAAAAACATCGTAAACACGATCAGCATCAATATCGGTTTACCCATGACCAGCTTGGCCTTGGAGAGCGAATAGGCTCCGAGCGCCGTCACCATCAAGGAAATTGCCGTACCGAGAACGACATAAATCAGCGTATTCTTATATCCTTTCAGCACGCGCCCGTCCTCGAACACATACTGATACATATCCAGGTTGAAGCCCTTCGGCCACAGCCAGACCTCCCCCGAGGCAATGGAGGCGGAATCGCTGAGGGACACGGCCAGCATGTAGACAAACGGGTATAAACACGCCCCTACGACCCCTGTCAATATCAAGGCATTCAGGGCGTCAAACCAATTCCATTTGGGTTTCATCACGTTCCTCCTCTACCAGATGCTGCTTCCGCTGACTCGCCGGCTGAACGCATTTGCCGCGATAATGAAAATAAAGCTGATGATGCCGGTAAACAGATCGATCGCCGTTGCATAGCTGTAGTTGCCTTGCGTTAAGCCTACTCTGTATACGTAAGTAGATATGATATCGGCCGTCTCGTACGTAGCGGGAGTTGCAAGCAGGTATACCTTCTCAAAGCCGATCTCCAATATTTTTCCGATATCGAGTATCAAGATGATCACAATCGCCGGTGCGATGCCGGGCAGCGTAATGTTCAGCGTCTGTCTCCACCGGTTCGCTCCGTCCATGCGCGCCGCTTCATAGAGCTGCGGATCGATGGCCGTCAATGCGGCCAAATAGATAATGGTCCCCCACCCAATATGCTGCCATACGTCCGTCGTCACATAAATCGACCTGAACCAGGGGGCTTCCACCAGAAAGTTGATCCGTTCAAGCCCAATGGCATTCAGCAGCTGGTTGACCACCCCGCCTGTAGGCGACAGAAACATGACCGCGATCCCCGCGACAACCACGTTGGATATGAAATGCGGAAGATAACTGACCGTCTGGACAAACCGCTTCAAGAAAGATTTGCTCACTTCATTAATGAGTAACGCAAGGATGATGGGTGCGGGAAAGCCGAAAATCAGCTTATACAACCCCAGCAGAAATGTATTCCGGAGAACAGGCCAGAAGTCGGGCGTATTAAAAAACATGCTGAAATATTTGAACCCCACCCAGTCGCTCTCCGCGATTCCCTTAAACAAGTTGTAGTCCATGAAGGCGATCGAAACGCCGAATATGGGAACATATTTAAAAATGATGTAATACAGAGCACAGGGAAGAAGCAGCAGCAGCAGGTATTTATCCCGCTTCACTTTGGTCAAGAAACTCGAATGCCGTGCTTGCAAAAAACGTATCCTCCTTTAGCAGCGAAATCCATGCGATATTTATAAGCGGCTCCCCCTGCGGACCGGAACCAGGCTTAACGAGCATCCGAAGAGCCTGTCCGAAAAAGAGAGCCGCCACAGTTCATCTGGGTGCATGGCGTTCAGGTTAAATTACTTGGCTTCGTTCAGGAATTTCTGCGTCCGTTCATAAGCGCTTTGATGAACATCCAGCACCTGCTGCACGCCGAGCTTGTTCACTTCTTGCACGTAAGTGTCCCATTCATCCATCGGTTTCTGTCCCAAAATGAATTTCGCAATCTGCTCCTCATGGAACTTCTTCACGGTTTCGCCGACCATGCTCAGCACTTCATTCTCTTCATTCGTATACGCAAGCCTTGGCTGCGGCTTCGTTTCATGGTCTGGTGCGATTTTCATCGCTTCCCGCATTTTTGGTGAATACATGGACTCGTATGCGGTCATGTCCAATACCAAGTGAGCCCCGACCGTCGCGATTCCCGTTTTGGTCCTTAAGTCGCCAAACTCTTTGTAATCATCGTTGAACGTGCGAACCCCGTTCTCCGTCGTGAACGTCTCGCCTTCCCTGCCCCAGGTTGCCAGCTCAATTCCTTCGGGGGAGAACAGGAAATCAAGGTACTGCAGCAGTCGATCCCGCTCTTTGGAATTTGACGCTACGGCAAAGCCGTCACTCTGCAATCCGGCAAATACGTTATGGGACTTGCCATCCGGCGTGCCGATAGGCGGAACCATGTAATCAAGGCTGAACTCAGACGATGCATCCCCCAGCATCAACGGGAGTTCATCCATGATGCCAATGTAGTCGCTGGCGATAAACGATTTGTTCTGAAGCAGCAGATCGTTAAATTGCTTGCGTTTATGTGCCATGAAGTCAGGCGCAACCAAGCCCTCCGCATAAAATTTATTCATGTATTCGACCATTTTCTTGTAGTTGTCTTCTGTCGGTCCGTAGCGCCATTCGTTCTTCTCGAAATCGTAATAATAGCTGCTGTTGGTATTAAACGCAGGTGCCATATTAACCAGCGGGCTCAATCCGTTGAACACGGCAATCGGGAAGCTGTCCGGGTACAGTTCCTTCAACTTTTTCGCAACGGTATACAGCTCGTCGTAAGTAGTGGGCGGCGTCAGATTGTGTTTCTTGAATATATCGTCCCGGTAAAGCCAGGAACGCCTGGATTGCTGCTCAAGTCCATACAACGGCATAAAATAATTTTTTCCCTCGGGAGACAGAATAGCAGCCTTTACCTCCGGATGATCATCAAGAAACTTCTTGTAATTCGGCATCTGATCCAGATGCTCGAAATAGTCGACGAACGCTCCGCTGGCTCCGTGCGTGTTGGCGGCATTCAGGCTGTTGACCATCATGAGATCCGGGATCTCGCCCGAAGATATCGCCAGGTTCATCGTGGTCGTATAATCGCTCATGACGGGTTGTACCTTGAAGGAGATGCCGGTTTCCTCTTTTAAATACTTATAAATCGGCCAATTCTCCTTGTACGGCCAATTCGTATGGGAAAAGGTCATCATCTCTAACGTGATTTCCTTCCCAGTATCAGCGCTTTCATGATTCCCCTCGTTTGCCGCGTTATCTTTCGAGCAGCCGCTCAGCAATGCGCCGGTCATAACGGCAGCCAATGCCGCCAGCCCCAGCTTTCGGTTCCAAATTTTCACGCAACCCTCTCCCTTATGTATGATAATGTAACGCTCGACGCTCAACCCGTCTTGACGTTTACGGTTTTGATTGTACTTGCCGGAGCTGCTCATTGACCATTCACAATCCTTCCCGTTATTGGCCAGACCTCAGAATCTGAAAAAGTGGCAATCATCTGAAACACGGTACATTCATCGCCGAAACCCCGCATCCTGTCCGGGTTCCTGCCTGTACGCCGGGGCTTTTTGTACATACTCGCGAATTGACAGACAGGAGGGAAACTTTTACAATACGGACTAGAATCACCCAGCGAAAATGAGGAAGCACCCTTTTCGAATCTTGGATGTTCGTTCTTGTTACAATCCACTGATATCTGAAAAGAGGTGCTTTTCTTAATGTATGGAAAACTTCATAGCGCCTGCTTGCACGGCATTGACGGCGTCATCATTCAAGTGGAGGTGGACCTCGCTAACGGGCTGCCGCAAACCGCCATCATCGGGCTGCCCGATTCCTCCATCCGCGAATCCGTCGAGCGAGTACGGGCAGCGATTAAAAACTGCGGTTTTACTTATCCACTGAAACGGGTGACCGTCAATCTTGCCCCTGCTGACCTGCGCAAGGAAGGTTCCTCCTTCGATCTGGCGATCGCCGTCGGCATTTTGCTGACAAGCGAGCAGTGGGCCTTCTCGAATGCCGATCGAATATTGATCATCGGCGAGCTTGCACTCGATGGCACGCTCAGGCCCGTGACGGGAGTTCTTCCGATGGTGGAGCAAGCTCAAAAAGAAGGGTATGCCGGCGTTCTTCTTCCGCGGGAAAATGCGGCGGAAGCAGCTTTAATCGGAGGAATCGAGGTCTATGGGCTCGGTCATTTGAATGAGCTCGTCCCGAATCCACCAGCAGAAACCACTCGCCGTAGTGATGCTGCAGGAGATGGTGCTGTTACCGTTTCGCTCTCACAGCTCAGGTATGACCGATCGATGAATGCAAGCAGATCGCAAGAAGGCAGCCATCAGGGCAGGCAGCTTGAAGACTATAGGGACGTGATCGGGCAGCAGCATATCAAACGCGCCCTGACCATCGCCGCGGCCGGCATGCACAATATCCTTCTCATCGGGCCCCCTGGTACCGGTAAAACGATGCTGATGAAGCGCCTCCCGACCATACTTCCGCCGCTGGCCGACCAAGAAGCGTTGACGACAACGAAAATATTCAGCGCTGCCGGGAAGCTAAAGCCGTCCGATGGACTGATGAAGAGACGTCCCTTCCGGTCTCCCCATCACACCATCTCAGCCGGCGGCCTCATCGGAGGAGGAACCATTCCGAAGCCGGGAGAGGTCAGTCTGGCCCATAAAGGCATTCTGTTCCTGGATGAGCTTCCCGAGTTCTCAAGGCATGTGCTGGAGGTGCTGCGTCAGCCTCTGGAGGATCGTGAAGTGACCATAAGCAGAGCGCGGGCGGTTTTTACCTTCCCGGCGCATTTCATGCTGGCTTGTTCGATGAATCCTTGTCCGTGCGGTTACTACGGCAGCGACCATCCTCATCAGCGATGCACCTGCAGCGTTTCCCGGATCGCCCAATACCGGGCGAAAATCTCGGGCCCCTTGATGGACCGAATCGACCTTCAAGTGGACGTGCCTCGGCCCAAGGAATGGCCGGGAAGCACGCCGCCCCTATCCTCCGAGTACATGCGGGATCAGGTCTATGCGGCACAAGCGATTCAATTGAAACGCTATGACGGGCTCCCATTCAGCTGGAACAGTGAACTGTTCGGCAGCTTTCTGAGAAAACATGCGAGGCTGGACAAGGAGTCGGCAGAGCTCCTGCAAGCAACCATCGATACGCTGGGCCTGAGCATGCGCGCATATGACCGAATCCTAAAGCTGGCCCGAACCATCGCCGATCTCGAGGCATCCGACGGCATCCAAAGCCGGCATGTCGCCGAAGCGATCCAATACCGACAACTGGATCGTCAATATATAGCAACCGAAGAAACCCACCGTTTATGAAATGGAGTCGATCCCCCTATGATGATCAGACAGATGACCAATGAAGATCTAAATGACCTTATCGAAATATGGCTAGCCGCTTCCAAAGAGGCCCATCATTTTATTACGGCCGAGTATTGGGAATCCAAGCAGGGGGACATGCGGGAGGTATACCTCCCGATGGCCGAAACTTATCTATTGGAGGAAACAGGTCAAGTCCGGGGCTTTGTTTCCCTTGTAGGCGACGATTTAGCGGCATTGTTCATCGATCCAAACCGCCAAAATCAAGGATGCGGAAAAGCCCTTCTTCGCTATGCCATGGACCTTCGAGATACGTTGAAGCTTCGGGTATATGCGGATAACCAAAGGGCACTCCGCTTCTACGCGAAGAACGGTTTTGAACGCCTTGAAGAAACCGTGGATCCCGATACAGGGCAACAAGAGCATATTATGATCTGGCGCAAGAATAAGGCCGAGAGGTAGGATAGCATGAGCGTTTCCATATTTCAGCATATTGACACCGTCTTTGTCCCCACGAGGAATATAAAAGCCGCTAAAGAATGGTACACAGGCGTTCTTGGGGGCAGAATCGGCTGGGAGAGCGAGCAAGGGGAGTATCAATGCATTCTGTTCGGACAGACCTCCCTTACCCTTTTCTCAACAGAAGAAGAGAGATACTTTGAACGCCGGCATGCCATGTTTAATTTTTTCGTTCCGAATGTGGAGGACGCATATCGGCATCTGAGGAAACAAAACGTACGGGTCGATACCATCCTGGAATACGGCGCAACCTATTTTACATTCTATGACCTGGACGACAATTGTCTGGAAGTTTGCTCGTATTAAAGAGAACGGCCATCATGCAGAAACAGGTGAGGGATCAAGGAGCCCTCACCTGTTTTTATGGTTATTCTTTTCGATTCGGATCAGATCCAACTTAAAATGCATTCTCGATATGATCCATCGAATCTGCCGTCATGTCTTCCCGGAGCATAACCGAAATGACGTCGAACCGTATCGTCCGTTCATAATAACGCTTCTGGTGAACATACTGCTGGGCCGTGTTTCGGACCTGCATCACTTTGCGGGCGTTCACGGACTCGGAAGGCGTGCCGAAGCGGGTCGTACCGCTCCGGCTCCTTACCTCGATCACCACAAGAGTCTTCCCTGTTTCCGCCACGATGTCCAATTCTCCAAAACGGCAGCGCCAGTTCCGGTCCAGAATCCGATATCCTTTTTGAATCAGGGCGGCGGCCGCGAGTTCTTCGGCAGCCGCTCCTTTTTGCTTGCGGTTGTCCTTTTTTCCGGATGGAGAGGTCATGACGGCATCATCCCTCCGTCCTTCGCTTGGCTATCCGCACGATAAACATACGTCAGCACTTCCGCAACCAGCTGGTACAGCTCCTCCGGGATCTGCTGATCCAGATCCAGCTTGGAGAGAATCTCCACCAAGGCTGCGTCTTCCTGCACGGGAACGCCATGCTCTTTGGCTTTATCCAATATAGACTCCGCCAGTTTGCCTTGTCCCTTGGCAACCACAACCGGCGCTTCGCTTTCACCGGGCGTATATTTAAGCGCCACCGCCTTTTTCATCGCGGGGATTGGTCCTTCCTCTTTCTCTAGCTTGCTCATATCCGCATGTCCACCCCTTTATAAACCTGAGGGGTGTATTCGGCTGCCGTTCCCTGCACGGAATCTTCTGCAACCGGCAGCGAATCCAGGGGCAGCGGTTCTGTTTTGACACTGAGCAATTGGTAGCCGATCGACGAAACGGCTTGTGCCAACTCCTGCTTGGTCCCTTCGAACAGCTCCGCGGCAAATGGCTGATCATTCCGAAAGTTAAGGCTGACGATCCGGTCAACAACCTTCACATCGATCAAGGTCGGCCCCAGAAACTTCATGTCCAGGTCGAACAACAGCCTGCAGTTGGTTGCATCCAGCTCGCCTTTGCGGCCTCTGCGGGATTGAATATGTACGGACGCAGTCTGTTCCCCGTCGGCGCCATGCAAAGGTATGAACAGCGTGACCTGTGCGAACGGCGCCGTTCGATCGGTATTCAGCAAAAGCTGCTGGCCCGTTAAATGCTGAACGACCTGCTGAGCCGCTTCCTTCAGCGCCGGAGGCGTATCCTGGCCGGACAGCACCTGAAGCAGTACCCCTTTCAGCGTATCCTGCAGGGCAAGCGACGAATCCCCTGATGGCCCTGAAGCCATGGCGGCCTGATGTACGCCTTGGGTTATTTGCTGCTGCACCGTTGGCGTTACCGGCTGCGTCAAGCCAGGCTGATTCGCGGCGCCGGCCTGAGCATTCGGAACAGCCGGCGCCTGCTGGTTCGCATTCGCCGCATTCCCTGGCGTGGCGGAAGCTCCTGGCGTAATCGCTGCTGCGCCACCGCTGCCAGGGGCAGGAGTGGCGGGCAGGGAAGCTTGGGCAGCCGCAGCAGCGGTTGGCTGGGCTGCGCCCGGAGCCGGTGCAGCCGCGCCAGCTGCCGTTGAAGCAGCTGCCGACGCAGGCACGGCCGCATTCGCTCCGGGCGCGGCAGCGCCGTGAGCCGT
>NZ_AEXS01000157.1:0-10541 GCF_000204455.1 Paenibacillus sp. HGF5
TTGCTGCCTGCAATCATTACGATCTTCATGTTAATGCCTCCCTTATTCGTATTCGAATGTTTTGTTAAGTACATTGTAGAGGAGGCACGCCATGGAATCGTCAACATATCGAGTGATTTTACGAGCAAAAGCTCTCATGCCTTCGGCTGAGAGCTTCTACGACTATAGTCTTAGAAATGATCATTATGTACGGTTATATAGCATAAGCAGCATATCCCAAACCCTATACGATTCCATGCTTAAGCGCATAGATCGCTGCCTGTGTCCGGTCGGCAACCCCCAGCTTATCGAGCAGGTGGCTGACATGGGTTTTGACCGTCTTCTCGGTAATATAAAGCGCTTCGCTGATTTCCCTGTTATTCATCCCCGATGCAATCAGCTGTAATACTTCCTGCTCTCGGCGGGTAAGCTTATTGAGCTGCGCAGCTTCCTGATGGCTGGATCCATTGGCCTCATCCTCTCCCGCCGGGGAAGTAACATGCGTCATGAGCAGGCCGGCAGCATCCGGATGCAATTCGACCTGACCTTGGAACACGCGTCGGATTCCGGCTACCAATTCCTCTGGCTCAATATCCTTCAGGAGATAGCCGCGAGCACCCGCTCGAATCGCAGGCAGAACATGATCGTAATCAACAAACGAGGTCAATACGATCACTTTGATATAAGGCAGTTCTTTTTTCAAACGTGCCGTGGTATCGATGCCATTCAAGACAGGCATATTCAAATCCATCAACACGACATCAGGCAGCAGAAGTTTGGCCTGTTCCAGCGTCTCTTCGCCATTCGCGGCTTCTCCCACCATGTCGATATCCGGCTGCGTCGCCAGAAAAACCTGAAGGCCCCGCCGTACCATGGCGTGATCGTCAGCTATTAACAATCGGATCATCGGTTATCCCCCCTTTCTCTCTGTTGTGACTGCCTTCAAGGGTATCGTAACCTCAATGATGGTTCCCTCCCGGTGCACGCTGTATAAACGGAACTGGCCTCCGAGCGATTCGGCCCGCTCTCGCATGCTGGACAGTCCGATGGAATGCCGCGTCAGCTCGTTCCATCGCTGCTTGGTTATCCCGCGCCCTTGATCCTCGATCCGAAGCTCCGCTTCGTCGTTCTGCAAGGATAACGCGATCGTTACTTCCTTCGTATCCGCATGCTTGCTCACATTGTTCAGCGCCTCTTGCCCGATCCTCCATAGTGCCTCTTCCGCAATCCGCGGAAGCTCCCGCACCCCGCTGATATGTGTACGCACGTGAAGCTTCAATCGTTCGCCGTATTGCTTAAGACCTGTCATCAGTCCCTCCTCAAGTCCGGGCGGGCGAAGCTGCATGATCAGTTCCCGCATTTCCTTCAGTGCGCTTTGCGATAATGACTGGATATCGTGGATCGTGTCCTGGAGCAAGCTTTTCTGCTCATGCGGTTCAGCAGCAATCATTCCCCCTACACCTTTGGACATCATCACCAGCGAGAACAGGGTTTGGCTTACCGAGTCGTGCAGGTCCCGGGCCAGGCGATTTCGTTCATCCATCCTTGCGAGCTCCCGCCGGTTCTCCTCCAGACGGATGCGCTGAAGCGTCATGCCGATATGCTCCGCTATGGCCTCGATGACCTCCATGTCCGCCCGATGCTGATCTCCATACTGATCATAGCCCACCAAAAGCAACCCGGTTAAGGAGTCCGAAGCAACCGTAAGCGGCACTGCAACGGCTCGACGAATGGGAGCTATCCATCCTTTCTCAATCAGTTGATCCGCAAGTTGCTGCCCATCCGGATCGCCGACCGGCTCTGCTGAGCGCTTCACTGCATCAGGACCGGTCCAAGCTATGTCGGCTAGCGGAAATTTGGCATGGGGCAGCGTGGTCTGTCCACCGCTGTAAAGCGCACGCAGCGTGATTTCCTGGCCCACCGGTTCAAGCAGCGCCGCAACCGGCCAATCAAAATAACGGCCGAGCAAACTCATCACCTGCTCCGTTAATTCGGCCCGGCTCACCGCTTGGGATGCATAAACGCCTAGCGCGCTGCTATATTCTCCTAGCCGGGAGAACAAATCAGCCCGACGCTGCTCAGCCGCATACAGACGCATGCGCTCAATGGCGCTGCCGATTTGGTAGGCTACCGATTCCAGCAGCGCCAGCTCCTCCTTGGAAAAATGAAGCTTCCCGGGTGCGGCCACATTCAGCACGCCGAACCTGCGGCTGCCGGAACGCAGCGGAACGGTAGCATGATGGGTAATTCCCTCTGTATCGCCCCACTGATAACGAACGGCGTTATCCAGACGTTTGCAATTCAAAATGTTCACGGCATTTTTCAGACGGCCGTCATCGTAGCGCTCCAGGCACCAGCAGCTGCCGCACCTCATAGGTTCGTTATCTTCCCGTCTCAGAGCAGGCGGCAGATTCCGGCCCGCTACGAATTCATGCGTTCTCTTCTCTTCCACCAAGAACAGCCAACCGGTCGTAAGTCCGGTCAGCTCCAGCAGTTTGCCGATAACAACGTCCAGCATGGGGGCTAACTCATTGGATTCGTTCAGCGTTTCGGCAATCGTCTTCAACGTGATTAACTCCTGGATATGCGGGTCGTGAGTGGACATACAAGCAAGCTCCTTCTTTATTTTGCATTCTGAAGTAACTATATTATATAATCCTGTCACGCACCATCCAAATTCCGAATGGAAGTCCTGGCCGGTGCAGATCATTCATCCCATGAATTGTGGTAAAAAACAATTAATATTGTTTTATCTCTTGCAAATTTCCACCTACATATGGCTTAATATAGAAGTCGGGCCGACGAAATGAGCTGAAAGGAGGCTGATTGCAATGATTCAGATCCGTGAGGTGGTATTCGCGTAAAGCGAATATCCGTTAAATGGGAGCCCGCCGCGGGCTCCCTATATCTATTTTCAACTCCAATAAATCCAAAATCTAAAAAAACCAATTTCACGAAAGGAGGAGGGCAAGCATGATCAATGCAATTGTTTTGAAACTCAGCGATAGCTTAAATATGTATACAGAAAGAGGAGGGCATCGATGGGCCATTACAAGAACGGAAGAGAAGTGCTTCCCCCCGAGCTGCTGCAGCAAATTCAACAGTATATAGACGGAGAATTACTCTACATACCGAAACAGAGCGAGCAAAGAGCCGGCTGGGGAGAGTTAAGCGGTTCCAAACAACGCATCGAAAGTCGCAATAAAGAAATGTATCGCGCTTACTGCAAAGGACGGTCCATTGAGGAATTGGAACGGACCTACTTCCTGTCTGGAGAAAGCGTGCGCAAGATCATAAGTAAACTTACCCGCGTAGGGACCTGAACCGATGAGGTTTAACGGTCTCCGCACGGATTAACATAGGACTGTTCCCACGGGGTACAGTCCTTTTCATATTGCATGGATGGGTCACGGACCAGCGTCACCGTTTTTAGGGCTGTTTGGCATTTTCACCTCATTTCCCACCTTGCCTTAACCATAGAAAAGGCCCGGCTGCAAACGAGCTGCAGCCGGGCTTGATTGTACCCTAATGTTCTTCCCGCTTCGCCCCGGCTACATCCCATCGATGGCGGAATTTCTCCAGCCTCGGATGCAGATACGGCGGCTCGGACAACAAGATCAGCCTCAGCTTCACGATCCATTCCTCGAAGGAAGAAAACGAAGCAAACACGTTGGCTACCTCCGGAGTCAGGAGAAGAAAATGGGGGCTTCCGTACTTCTCGACCAGATGTCGAAGCGCCGTATCGATCGGCGTGTATTTTTTTCGCTTCGACTCGAACGATTCAATCACGACCGAAGATCTAACGTGCTCCTGAATCCATTCCTGAAGCTGTTTCTCCCGCTTGTAATAAGCGCTCACCGGCTCCTTGAACATCCGCTTCACCGTCTCTTCGTGCAGCGGATACAACACCAACTTTGCGAAGGAGCGTTCCTCAAAGATGGCAGTCGCCTGCTCGAGGGCCACCTGATCCTGCTCAAAAAGATCGTAGAATATCAAGGTGCCTTTCGTTGTCGGCTTCGGGGGCTCGTAGCCGTATGGGACATACTCCAAATTGCGCGGCATGATGGAACTTCACCTCTCTTTACTATGATGACTGGGATGAAAGCTTCGGCGGTACGCGATGCTTGGTGGCCTGCTCGAAGCCGTAGGCTAACTGAATCAGCACCGGCTCGCTGTAAGCCGTCCCGATGAATGTAACGCCCTGAGGACCTTTGGTGTTGTATCCTCCCGGAGCTATGATCCCATTCTCGGCATAACCGCCGGGAACGGTAACCGAAGGATACCCTGCACGGGCAGCCAGATCGGGTCCATATTCATTACCCAGAAACAGCAGCGCGTCCAGCTGATGCTCCCGCAGTACATGGTCAATCCCCATGGCACCCGCCCTTTCCTTGTTCTTCCGCTTGCTCTCCAAATACTCTTTTTCGGTTAACGAACCGCTTGTTTCCTCGGCCCAAATCAGCGTATCCTGTCCATATTTCAGGGCGATGTCGGCGTGTGCCTCATTATAAGCGATAACCTCAGCTAATGAATGAACCGGCAGCGACGGATCTACATTCGCCAAATAATCATTGACGCATTTCTTGAATTCATAGCGAAGGACGTTGGCATCCCATCGGGTGCCCTGGCATGGCAGTTCCACCGGATCGATGATGGTCGCGCCTTGTTCGCGAAGAACATCAATGGCAGATTCTACGATATCTAGTCTATCCCGATCCAGGTGCTTATAGTAGTATCGGGGAATCCCGATTCGTGCCCGCTTCAGATAACCGGCGTCCAGAAACTTCGTGTAATCCTCTACCCTTGCTTCAGCAGCTGTCTTGGTCACCTCGTCCAGGTCATCCGCACCCGCGATCGCGCCAAGCAGAATCGCCGCATCTTCCACCGATCGGGTCATTGGACCTGCCGTATCCTGCGTATGCGTGATGGGAATGATCCCCGTCCGGCTTACCAATCCGATCGTCGGCTTCAAGCCAACCAGACTGTTCTGGCTGGAAGGGCTGATAATCGATCCCGAAGTTTCCGTGCCGATGGCTGCCGCAGCCAAATTCGCCGCCACTGCGGCTCCGGAACCGGAGCTCGAACCTCCGATGAACATTTCGCCGGGACCGTAGGGATTTAAAGTAAGCCCGCGTCTTGACGAGTATCCTGCCCACATGGTCGAGGACATGAAATTCGCCCACTCGGTCATATTGCTCTTGCCCAGAATAACGGCCCCCGCCTCCCGGAGCTTTGCGGCTACAAAGGAATCTTTGGCGGCGTACGAATCGGCCAGCGTAATGGAGCCGGCGCTCGTATGCAGCCGATCCCCGGTGTCGATGTTGTCTTTGAGCAGTATCGGAATCCCGTGCAGCCGTCCCCGCGCTCCCAAGTTTCTGCGCTCCTGATCCAGCTCTTGGGCCATCTGCAGCGCATCCGGGTTCACCTCTAGAATCGAGCGAAGCCATCCATCGTATAACCCGATCCGTTCCAGATACAATTGCACCAGTTCGACCGAAGACACCCAGCCTTCTTCCATGGCATGCTGCATATCGGCTATGGTTGCTTCCACAATCCATATTTTTTTATCCAAGCTCATATATGGTCCCCCTTATTTTTCTGATCTTGCGGCAGGTGTGGGGTTTAACGTTTCATATTTTAGCCTCCAGACGTTTCAAGTCCCTATTCAATTCGGGATTCAGACACGAAACTCCTCCTGGCAGGCAATCGGTCGGCATCTTAACGGCTCTCTCGTCTCCCATGGCGGCTTGCCCCTCCTAACGTAAACTAAACGCAGGAAGCGGACCAAGAAAGACTTCTTGATCCGCTCCGCTTAACTTTTGCATTCGTTTCAAAGCGGTACCACTGTTAACGATACCACTGGGCCTGCTTATTGAACATCTCGGCATAATGGGCTCCCTGCCCGATTAATTCCTCATGTCTTCCCTCTTCAACGATTCTCCCTTCCTTGAGGACGAGAATGCGGTCCGCATGTCTGCAGCTTCCCAATCGGTGTGATATGAAGATGGCGGTTTTGCCTTCGGTCATGGACATTAGGCTCTCGAATATCGTGGATTCCGTAAGCGGGTCTACGGCCGCTGTCGGCTCGTCCAGATAGATCACTTCGAAATCCCGATAGAACGCCCGGGCGATCGCGACCTTCTGCCATTGGCCCTGAGACAGTTCGCGTCCGCCGGAGAAGCGCGTTCCCAACTGGGTTGCTACTCTGTCCGGCAGCGAATCCGCCAGCGATGTCATCGAGGCCTTCTCCATGGCATGATTCAATCGGCGATGGGCTTGCCGGTCATCCGGATCATGCTCACGCAGCGAAATGTTAGCCTCAAGGGTCCATTCATATCGGTAAAAATCCTGGAACACCGCCGTTACTTTGCTGCGGAAGCTGACGGCATCATAATCCTGGATCGGGATGCCGCCATAGCGCACAACGCCATGCGTCGGTTCATACAAGCCTAGCATGATTTTTACGAGCGTGCTCTTCCCCGCACCGTTCTCACCGACAATGGCAACCTTTTCTCCGGGCTTGACGCGAATCGTCAAATCGTCAAGCACGGGCTTATCTTGATTCGGATAGCAAAAGGTAACGCGATCGACTTCGATTCCTTCCCGCAAAGGCGTGGTCATCGGCAGAGCTTTTTCCGGCTGCGGAACCGGCGTATCCAGAAATTCGAACAATTCGTTGATAAACAGACCGTCATGATAGATTTGCCCGATGTTCTGACTGATGTTCTGGATGGAGTATCGCGTGTCCTGGACCGCTTGATAGAGGGCGACATAGCTGCCGATGGTTAGTTTGAGGCGTGAGCCGAGCCAGACGAACACGGCTAAAATGCTAAAAGAACAAATCGTCACCGCCCCTTCCACGATCAGGCGATTCTTCATGTTTTTCCGCTCGACGCCCAGCATTTCATACGTATTTTTGAAATAGATGCCCCGCCATTTGTTCAATAAATAATCTTTGGCATGAAACAGCCGGATTTCCTTGGCCGCTTCCTTCGTCTGCAGCAGTTGGTTCATATACGCCGCCATTCGGGACGAAGCCGTCTGCTGATGAATGACCACGAAGCGGGAAGTCCCCTCTTTCTTCTGGATGATCAACAGTGGGACGATCAGAAGCAGCATAACGATTGGCAATATGTAATGAAAGCTGAACAAGAGCACGAGCAAACCCGTCAGAGTGATGAGGTTCTGAATTATCGAGAACATGTAAAACACCATGTTAATTCCGCAGATATTCAGATTGCGAAGAGCACGCTGCAGCTTGTCGTAGCTTTCCGGAGATTCAAAGAATACGAACGGAAGCTTGCTTAACTTCTCCGACACTTGGAGATTAAACCAGTAGGATACATAAGCATTCATCTTTCGCTCGGTATACTTTTGAAGAGATGCCAGCACGAGGCCAATCAGAATGACCGCCATCTGGAGTAACAGCCAATACAATGCTTGGTATGGAGCTTGATCCCGAATCAACACGCCGGTAACGGCGTCTATGACTTGAGCCGTAATATAAATCTGGGCAACGGGCAAAAAGGCCTGCATTAAATAAATCATGGTCGATCTGGTGAACATCCGCGGAGAGACGCGGTACACCTGCTTCATAACCTCGAACATCAGGTTCGCATATTTCATGTTGTATAACCTAGAGCCTCCTTCGTCGCTAAGCCGATTTGTTTAGGGCTGAAGGTTTAGCATGAGGCAGCTGGTTGATCATTTGTTCTAAATGATGCAAATAATTCGTGACGCTTTTGTTGATGACGAGCTGCTCCTCGGATAGGTAGAACGCCAACGGAAACCGGTTCACTTTAAACGAATCGATCATAGCCCGGTCTGCCCACACGACCTGCATATCGGTTAACTCATTGGAAACCGCCATTTCTGAGGCCTCATCCGCATCCTGGGCATACAGGAATAGCGTGACCGAAAGATCCGGATGCGAAGCCATAAACGCTTTGATGGCCCCGTACGTTTCTTTGCAGGCATTGCAATGGTT
The DNA here is from genome assembly GCF_000204455.1 of Paenibacillus sp. HGF5. Classification (NCBI taxonomy): domain Bacteria; kingdom Bacillati; phylum Bacillota; class Bacilli; order Caryophanales; family Paenibacillaceae; genus Paenibacillus; species Paenibacillus sp. HGF5. The sequence continues at coordinate 7,967 of NZ_AEXS01000157.1, forward strand.
CATCGTGAACAATAGAATTTTGGGCTTGCCGTCGTACAAATTCACGGTATCGCCGGCCATGCTCGTATAGGCTGTCCGAGGAATCTGCGTGCCAAGCTCGAGCCCTTCCTTCGGAACCGCAGGCTCCTTATGCCCGGTCACGACTGTCTGCGGCTTCAACTTCAACTCCCGAACCTGACGGTACAGTCTGAACATGAAAAAAGCCAAGCTGAATATCAAGCCATACTGAATTACGAGCACGGTCGTAATCAAATTCATGGATATGTTCCCTCCTTCGCCTGTAATGAATCAAGAGTATACGCATTCACTGCCACCAACGAAATAACGGCAATGCCGCCGGCGGACAGCAAGGTAAGAACCGCCTCTTGAGCCGGCATGAGGAAGAGATTCACGGGTTCGGACAAAAGCCAAATTAGCGCATTCAAAAAACCTAAGCATGCAATCTTAACGACCGTATTCATGCCGAGGGCCTCACTAGACCATGAGCCAAAGCAGCTGCATTTGATCTCCTGATTCCGCACAACCCTGGCTTGATAAACGGCGTAGCCGAACCCTGCCAGCAAAATAAAAATCACGATCTGCGCAGCGGCTCTGCTCCAGGAAAACAATAAACCCGCCCCGGCTGCAATCTCAGCGGCGCAGATGAGAACAGGTACAATCCGTAAGCGGCCTGCAGGCATCTGCAACCGTTCGATCGTCGTCCTGAAATCCGCTAACGATAACAGTTTCGACACTCCCGAAAACACAAACACCAAGGTCAGAAACAAAAGGCAAAGCGCGCTCATGGACACGGTTCATTCTCCTTCCCGACAACCAAGGGGACCAAGCCCCCATTCGATGACTTTGATATCTTGCTTGGACTGCACCTGACCGTTCTTCTTCGCTGTTCACCCGATCATAATGTAATGGACCCAAAACCATATTCGACCCCTCACTCTTCAACCATAATAGGAAGCCGCATGCTCTTCGTGAAATATAAACAGCGGAACAAGAAGTTCCGCTGTTTATAGGATGAGTTCATGCGTTCACAAAAAAAATTAACAGCCGCAAGTATATCTCTCTTCGGAACCGTTGCCGCAGTCCCATACTTCAAGACGAACGCCGAATTTGTCGCGTCCGCATTGCTCCGTAGTGTTACAGGAAGTATGACGAAGAATGCACATAAATGCTCACCTCCTTTCAAGTCATGAAGTTCATTCATTTATATGAAAGGTGTTGCTATGCAAAAAGCTTCGGAATGTGTTGAACGCTGGCTGCAGGGATCTTCCAATTTCTTAAGCCGAGTCATTTGTAAGCGGGTTCAATTTCTGAGGGGTGTACGTGGTTTATGCTAACTAGCTGGCTAGTAAGATAATTTCAATATACTATAATTATCATTTCTTACAAGGATAATATCTTATAGTTAATAATAGGATTTTATCCCTTATTAAAGAAATTACATAATCCAAAGGGCTGCCCCATGTAGATAATCAGAGCAGCCCTTTGCATACCTATTTAACTGATGATCGTAATGACCGGCGCCGAAATGGTAGGTTGTGTCGTGATGGCGGAGGCCGTATTCGTGAAGCTGGCAATTTCCAATAAAACCGGTATCCCCGCTGGCACATCCGTCGTATCGAGCACCAAGCTGGCGGTCGTTAAAGTCGATAAGGCCTGCTGCTGCAGCATCCCGTTAATATACACATTAAAATATTCAGCGCCTGTCAATGCGGGAAATGCCGTCACGGGTGCTTCGGCATCATCGATGAAACTCGTGGCCGGCATGGTAATCGAGTCTGCACCGATCATCGCTTCGTCGACCAGCGCAAAATAACGGGTTACGGTTGGCGTTACCGTCGTGGTGATCGTGCCCCCCGTAGCAACGGGAACCGATGCGACCGCGGTAATGATAGGTTTGATAACTGGCATCATCTTCACTCCTTTCTTGTCTTAGATAGAAAAAATATGGCTGTGCCACATTATCATTAAATGATAGATTTTGAGATTTGGTTCTGACATTCTCCCAATATTGAAAAAAACAAACAGTGAATGAATCCATGCTCAGGCCAATATATCACCGAAGAAAGGATAAATGTCCACTCGAGTCCTTCCCCCATAACATAAACTAAGTACAGACATTCATCCGGAGGGAGGGGGGATAAGACTGAAAACTCCCGTGATCAAGCGAAAACGAAATCGAATTCTAAAAGCTGCAGAATATCGAAAACGCAGGACCTGCAAGAAGCGAAAATACAAACGAGTTGTGTCAGCAGGCAAACGAAAATGGAGATGCATCCCCAGATCCACTCATCGGACCACCCCCTCAGCTGTCCAGCATAAACGTCAAGTGGGACGCGGTCCGAAAGACTTCTTATCGACACTATTACCTCAATTCCCTCAAGGCGTTCCTGGGAACCCGGGCTTGGCGGGGCCAGCCGGGCTTCAAGGACCCCAGGGCATTCACGGAAGCCCTGGCTCGGAGGGGGCGGCGGGCATTCCCGGACCGGTGGGACCCCAAGGCCCTCAGGGTGTTCCTGGCAACCCGGGCTTGGAGGGGGCGGCGGGCATTCCCGGACCGGTGGGACCCCAAGGGCCC
>NZ_AEXS01000156.1:0-19380 GCF_000204455.1 Paenibacillus sp. HGF5
CCTTGAAGCACTTTGGCGAGTTTCACCAGCTTGCTGTCCACTTCGGATATCTCCTCAAAGTCGCCTTCGTAGATAAGCACCTTTACATCGAGTTCCTTCTGGATTTTGTTCAAGATATCAAGCCCGCGCCGGCCGCGATTTCGCTTTAGAAGATCCGAGGAATCCGCAATATGCTGAAGCTCCTCCAGAACGAATTCGGGAATGACAATCGTTCCTTCAATAAATCCGGTTTTGCAAATATCTGCGATCCTGCCATCAATAATGACGCTTGTATCCAGAATTTTATGTTCCTCCACTCGCCGACCTTCCGGTTCGGCGGTTTGGCTCCACTTCCCCGACATCCATAGGGAAGCCAGTTCATCCTTCTTCTCCAATCCAATGCGTAAACCGATGTAGCCGCCGAGCAGCGTGATGCCGACCTGCAGCAGCTGCCCCGCTTGTCCGAGCAAGGATAACCCCGGTGAGAGCAATAAAGACAGCAGCAAGCCGCTTAACAATCCCGCCGTTCCCGCGGCCAGCTCATTCATCGGGATCCGCGAGAACGAAGAGATCAGGCTGTGCAGCCATCTCGTTACCCGATCCGCCGACAGCACGCCGATCATGCCAAACAATAATCCTCCAAGCACCGCGAAGGCTCCGCTTCCCGCTGCAAATATTCCTTGTCCAAACATAGGCGAGAGCCCTGAGAAAGACCGTTCCATTGTATGATATAACGTATACCCGCCCCATGCTCCGCATAATACCGTAAATGCTAAGATAGCTTTTTTTAACATGAGCTTCCGCACACCTCCTTTTTATACCTGATAATCTTGGCTTCTATTTCCAGTATGGTCCAATTTGCAAAGTCGTAATCGTGCCGATTGAAGTTTTTCTTATAAAGTTTCCGGATGCGATGACCTGCCTGTTTTTACCTACACCCATCAGGCTTTGACGTGTGCTGACATCGACCTCACAACTGGAATTGACCGCCTTTACACGCCTGAAACTGGTTGAAATCGGCTGAAGTAGTGGAATATAATGAACTCAATTCATAATATCGAGGTGGATGTATAAATGAGCGCTCCTAGTTTACAGGCTTTTCAGGACCAAGTTTCCGAATTGTTGCTCCGTCACCGCAGTCTCTTGGATGTTCTGTCTAAAAATGGTCAAAGCAATGCTTCAGTCAACCGGGCCGTCACCAAGGCCATCACAGAATGCGGATGCATCGAGCTCCACGCCACGAAGCAAACCTTCGATATCGGCGCTGATCTCGAATCAGCCCGGGAATTGGCAGGCACGCACGTCGAAGGCCATCTGTGCGAGAATTGCCGCGAAGCGGTAAGCACCGAGCTTGGTCGCAACCTATTTTATATGTCTGCCCTTGCGAATCTTCTGGACATTCAACTGGATGAGGTTGTTGTCAAGGAGTCGCAGAAATGCTCCACATTGGGTCTCTTCAACCTGTCGTAAAGCCGCTTACATACCAAAACGGACCTTAACGGCAAGGTGCTCCATGCATACAAAAAAAGCATTTATCTCGCTGCTCCTCGCAGGGAAATAAATGCTTTTTATTTGGATATATGTCCTTCCATCCGTTTATCGGTCCGAAGACTGATAGGCTTCATCGGAATTGCGGTCATCTTTTTTGCGACGGTTTTTACGGTTCAGCCTGCGGAAATTCTGCTTCAAGCCGTAACCAGCATACAACACCAAAGGCACGAAGATCAGCATGGAAGTCTGCTCCGGAAAGAACACGGCTACCATCACGGCGCCAATGATGACCAAAGGCGTAAATTTAATCGCGGTTTTCGGAATGCCGATCTTTTTGAAATTCGGGTACTTGACTGAGCTAACCATGAGGTAAGAAAGCAATAATACGGCAAAAATCATATAAGGTGCTGTAATCTCTTCATGGAACAACGCCAGGGTGGCGAGCACGCCTCCCGCTGCGGGGATCGGCAGGCCGATAAAATATCCCGGGATGCCCGGACGAACATTGAATCTTGCAAGCCGCAGTGCGCCGCACATCGGAAATATGGCGGTCACTGTCCAAGCCAATGCGGTATTAATATCCGTAAACGCTACGGTATACATAATAAGTGCCGGTGCTACGCCAAATGAAATCACATCGGACAAGGAGTCAAGTTCCTTGCCGAATTCGCTTTGGGCATTCAAGGCCCGAGCTACCCGACCATCCAGTCCGTCAAGGAGCATGGCAATGATAATCATAATGGCAGCCATACTCGTTCGACCTTCCGTCGCCAAGATGATACCAATCATTCCGAGAAACAGATTACCTAAAGTAAACATGTTCGGAATTGATTTCGTCATTTTTATATTCACCTCGTTCATGTACGTTCGAACATCGATTGTAGGGCTTTTAGATTTGTCTGTCAATGAATACTTGTTCCTGCAAGCGTTTCAAGCCTTCTTTGATGGTGCGTGCCCGAACCTCGCCGATCCCGTCTACTTCATCCAGCTCATGGATGGAAGCGGTCATAATGCTGGATAAGTCATGGAACTGGTCCACCAGGTTGCGGATGATCACATTCGGAAGGCGCGGGATTTTGTTCAATATCCGGTAACCGCGCGGCAGGATTTCTTCCTCCGAAGCAGCGGCGGAAGCCGGGTATCCAAGAAGCCGTACGATATGATGAATGTCCAGCAGCTCCTCATCCGTTGAACGCTTAAGCGCGAGAATGATCTCACGGATCTTCTCCTCGCTGTATTCCCGGGCATAGTCTGCATACAGCAGCCAAGCCTCCTCCTCCATATTGCTCACAAGCTCATCCATCTGCATGCTGATCAGTCGGCCTTCGTTGCCGAGCTCGTTGATGTAGCGCTTGATCTCCTTCTTGATGCGGAGCACCATCTCCACCCGCTGTATGACGTTCACGACTTCCGGGATGGTGACCAGCTCTTCGAATTCGGATGCCGAGAGGTTGGTCAACGATTGGTTAAGCACCACGCGGTATCGCTCCAGCGTCTGTATGGCCTGATTCGCCTTGGTTAAGATGACGCCGATTTCCTTCAATGCATACCGCAGCGATCCTTGGTACAGCGTAATAATGTTACGGCGCTGCGAGATGGACACAACCAGCTTGCCCGTCTGCTTCGCCACCCGCTCCGCCGTTCTGTGCCGTATTCCTGTCTCGATGGAAGAGATCGAGGAATCCGGGATCAGCTGGGTATTCGCATATAAGATTCGTTTTAAGTCTTCACTCAAGATGATGGCGCCGTCCATCTTAGCGAGCTCGTATAAATAGTTTGGCGAAAAATCGCAGTTAATGGAGAAGCCGCCGTCGACAACTTCCATTACCTCCGGGCTGTAGCCTACAACGATCAGGGCGCCCGTCTTCGCCCGCAGCACGTTCTCCAGTCCGTCGCGAAACGGCGTTCCCGGTGCTACCAGCTTTAGCAAATCATTCATTTTGTCCAGTTGGCTCGTTTCTTTCACCTTCGTATGCCCCCTAATCTAACGCAACCGCTAATGCATCTGCAACGGTGTTGACTCCTATAATTTGTATTCCTTTCGGATGCTTCCATCCCTTCAAACTCTTCTCCGGCATGAGAACGCGCTTAAAACCCAGCTTCTCGGCTTCTCTTACCCTCTGCTCCGCTCTTGAAACGGCGCGAACCTCGCCGGTCAGTCCCACCTCGCCAAAAATAACGTCGTACGGCTTGGTCGGTATGTCGCGGAAGCTGGATGCGATGCTGACCGCTATGGCCAGATCCACCGCAGGTTCATCGAGCTTCACGCCGCCCGCTACGTTCAGGTAGGCGTCTTGGGTTTGCAGGTACATCCCCATCCGTTTCTCCAGCACGGCGATGATCAGGTTCATGCGGTGATGGTCCACCCCTGTGCCCATCCGGCGCGGTGACGGAAAGTGCGTCGTAGAGATGAGCGCCTGCAGTTCTACCAGAACCGGGCGCGTCCCCTCCATGCTTGCAACTACGGTCGAACCCGCTACGCCCAAAGGCCGTTCGGATAAAAAGAGTTCCGATGGATTCCCGACTTCCCGAAGCCCATCCTCACCCATCTCAAAAATGCCAATCTCATTGGTCGAACCGAAACGATTCTTCACCGCGCGAAGCAAGCGGTAAGTATGATGACGCTCTCCCTCAAAATAAAGCACACAATCCACCATGTGTTCCAGCATCCTTGGACCTGCAATGGCGCCTTCTTTTGTCACATGTCCGACAAGGACGGTCGCAATGCCCTTCACCTTCGCCAGCCTCATAAAGCGGGCCGTGCATTCCCGAACCTGGGATACGCTGCCCGGCGCGCTGGTTACCTCAGGCAAGTACACCGTCTGAATGGAGTCAATGACAACGAAGCCAGGCTGTACGTTCTCAATGGCTTCCTCGATCGATTCCAGATTGGTTTCGCAGAGGACAAACAGCTCCGGGGACAGCGCCCCGAGCCGGTCAGCGCGCAGTTTGGTCTGGCGCACGGATTCCTCACCGGAAATGTACAGAACGCGAATGCCGTTCTGGGCCAGTCGGTTGGAGGCTTGAAGCAGGAGCGTGGATTTGCCGATGCCGGGATCGCCGCCGACTAGCACGAGCGAGCCCGGGACCAGCCCGCCCCCGAGCACGCGGTTCAATTCCGCAATGCCCGTCTGGATTCTGGGTTCTTTACCGCTTTCTATATTTATGATCGAAAGGGGTTTTTCTTTACTATGAAAAAGAGGGGAATTCATCCCCTGGGTCTTGATTACCGTCTCGGTCTCCTCTACCATGGAATTCCATGATTGGCAGCCCGGACATTTTCCGAACCATTTGGGCGCTTCATAGCCGCATTCGGTACAGAAAAATTTCGTCTTAGTTTTTGCCATGTGAGTCTCCTTTATGTCGCGCATCATTTGTCGGATTCCGTAAAACCCTGCAAATTCAGGCATTACTCAAAGTTTACCATTTCTTATAATTCAACGTAAAGGTTAATTGGAAACTTTACGCTGGATGAAATGGAATTGTTTCAAATTTGAAGGAACCAGGGAGAAAAAGGCGTTAATTTCACAAAATATAACTGAAAACCTGTCCATCCGCTTCGCTGCAGGATCGTTCTTACGCTCGCTGTTAGAACCATGAAACTGCCATTGAAATATGGTTTCCCGGTTTTAAAGGCTACCGCTGTCGCTTCTTCAGAACGATTCCGTCCTCTCCGCTCGGTTGATACATCAGGGGTCTGTTTTCGTAATATGCCATTCATCCATATAACTACTAAGCATCCATGGATCTGCCCCATACAAAGCCTTCATTTTCCGTTAACATTTAAAACAAAAAAACCCCGCCGGATGTAACTCAGGCGGGGTTGCATACGATTCTTATTCCGTTTCGGCCGAAGCGGCCGTGACACTTTGGTTCTTATTCACAACCAGTTCGCCGTTCGCTTCATCGATGACAAGCGAGTCGCCCTTGGCAACATTGCCTTTCAGCAGCTCCTCGGAGAGGCGATCCTCGATGTGCTTCTGGATAGCCCGGCGCAGCGGACGGGCACCGAAGGCCGGATCGTATCCTTCCTTCGCTATGAAGGCCTTCGCCTTGTCCGTGAGTTCGAAATGCACCTCGAATTCTTTCAGGCGCTTACGCAGCTCGTCGGACATCAGCGTCACGATTTCGGCAATGTGTTTCTCTTCCAGAGAGTGGAACACGATGATCTCGTCGATCCGGTTCAAGAACTCCGGACGGAAGCTCTTCTTGAGCTCATCCATCACTTTGCCTTTCATGTTGTTATAATCGCGGCCTGCATCCGTCACGGCGGTAAATCCAAGCGTGGAGTTCTTCTTGATCGCTTCCGCCCCGACGTTGGAAGTCAGGATGATCAGCGTATTCCGGAAATCCACCACGCGGCCCTTCGAATCGGTCAGGCGTCCGTCTTCCAGCACTTGAAGCAGGATATTGAATACTTCAGGATGCGCCTTCTCGATTTCATCGAGAAGGACAACGGAATACGGCTTGCGGCGCACTTTCTCGGTCAGCTGACCGCCTTCCTCGTAGCCGACGTATCCCGGAGGCGCTCCGACGAGACGCGACGTGGAATGCTTCTCCATGTACTCGGACATGTCGATTCTCACCACCGCATTCTCATCTCCGAACATGGCCTCGGCAAGAGCTCGTGCCAGCTCGGTTTTACCTACCCCGGTAGGGCCCAGGAAGATGAAGGAGCCCATTGGGCGCTTCGGATCCTTCAGTCCTGCGCGTGCCCGGCGAACCGCACGGCTGACGGCTTTGACGGCTTCCTCTTGGCCGATTACGCGGCTGTGAAGAATTTCTTCCAGATTCAGAAGACGCTCTGTCTCTTCTTCCTTCAGTTTATTGACGGGAATACCGGTCCAGTTGGCGACAACGTCGGCAATGTCCTCCGGCGTTACCTCCGAATCGGTACGTCCTTGTTTTTCTTTCCATTGATTCTTCGTGACTTCGAGCTCCTCGCGAAGCTTCTGCTCCGTATCGCGCAGCGCTGCCGCTTTCTCGAATTCCTGGCTTTGGACGGCCGCGTCTTTCTCCTTGCGGATGTCCTCCAGATGCGCTTCCTGATCTTTCAGATTTGGCGGTATGGTATACGTATGAAGACGAACTTTCGAACCGGCCTCGTCAATCAGGTCAATCGCTTTATCCGGCAGAAAGCGGTCCGTAATGTAGCGGTCGGACAATTTCACGGCCTGTTCAATCGCTTCATCGGTAATTTTCACGCGGTGATGCGCTTCGTAACGGTCACGCAGTCCATACAGGATCTGAATGGCTTCCTCCGGCGACGGTTGATCCACCGTAATCGGTTGGAAGCGGCGCTCGAGTGCAGCGTCTTTTTCAATGTATTTGCGGTATTCGTCCAGCGTGGTAGCCCCGATGCACTGAAGCTCTCCGCGCGCCAATGAAGGCTTAAGGATGTTGGAAGCGTCAATGGCTCCTTCTGCCCCGCCTGCGCCGATCAAGGTATGCAGCTCATCGATGAACAGAATGATGTTGCCGGCTTGACGAATCTCATCCATGATTTTTTTCAGGCGGTCCTCAAACTCGCCGCGGTATTTCGTGCCCGCTACGACTGAGCCCATATCCAGCGTCATCACGCGTTTGTCGCGCAGCGTCTCCGGAATTTCATTGTTAATGATGCGCTGTGCCAAGCCTTCCGCGATCGCCGTCTTACCTACCCCCGGTTCACCGATCAGTACCGGGTTGTTCTTGGTCCGGCGGCTGAGTACCTGAATCACGCGCTCGATTTCTTTGCTGCGGCCAATGACCGGATCCAGATTGCCTTCCTTGGCAATGGCGGTCAGATCCCGAGCGAGACTGTCCAGTGTAGGCGTGCTCACGTTCTGCGGCGTGCCATGATGGCTTGACACCGCTTCGCTGCTGCCCAGCAGCTGCAGCACCTGTTGACGGGCTTTGTTCAGGCTGATGCCCAGGTTGTTCAGCACGCGTGCCGCAACCCCTTCGCCCTCGCGAATCAACCCCAGCAGAATATGCTCGGTTCCCACATAGGTATGGCCAAGCTTACGGGCTTCGTCCATGGAGAGCTCAATCACTTTTTTCGCTCTAGGCGTGTAAGCAATGTTGGTTGGCTGCTCCTGTCCGCGTCCGATTAATGTCTCTACTTCGTCCTGGATTTTCTCAAGACCAAGTCCAAGTCCGATCAGCGCTTTGGCTGCAATGCCGTCTCCCTCACGAATTAGTCCAAGCAGGATATGTTCTGTGCCGATATTGTTGTGACCCAGGCGTACCGCTTCTTCCTGAGCCAATGCAAGCACCTTTTGTGCGCGTTCCGTAAATCTGCCAAACATCATAGTATTGCACCTCCACGTTTCAATTAATATATTGAACCTCGCGGATTTCGGTGTATCGCCAGCTAAGACGTTTATACCGTCATCCAACTGTAAAGCGAGAAATAATAACTAACAACTTCTTAACGGTTGCCCAATGTCTCCCGAATGAGCTTAGCCCTGTACATATCGCGTTCGGAAGGATTCATGCCCTCTCCATAGGTCTTCTGGAGAAATCCCGGCTGCGTCTTCACGTTCAGCTCGTTCATGACCGGAATTTCCGGGCCTTCCAGCAGGCCGAGATCCACGCCTAGCCGAACATCGGACAAGCGCTGAGCCGCTTCCTTGGAATCCATGACCGCTGCATAGGACAGGATGCCGTATGAACGCATGACCCGGTCCGTAATACGGAGCTTGGATTCACTGAGGAGCCGCGCCCTGGCATTCTTCTCATGCTCGATAATCTGCAGGGCCACGCTGTGAAGATTCTCGATGATCTCCGACTCGGTTTGCCCGAGCGTAATCTGATTCGAGATTTGAAACAGGTTGCCCAAAGCTTCGCTGCCCTCGCCGTAAATTCCTCTAACGGTCAAACCTACCTGGGATACGGCCGAGAGAATCCGATTGATCTGCTGCGTCATGACAAGCGCGGGCAGATGCATCATGACCGAAGCGCGAAGGCCGGTGCCGACATTGGTCGGACAGCTCGTTAGGTAACCGCGTTTGTCATCAAAAGCATAATCGATCTCGGATTCGAAAATATCATCCAGCGCCGTCGCGCGGCTCCATGCCTCCCGAACCTGGAATCCGGGATACAGACACTGTATGCGCAAGTGATCCTCTTCATTGATCATAATGCTGACGGATTCATCTTCGGTAAGGATGACGGCCCCGTTTCGGGATTCATTTGCCAGATTGGGACTGATCAGATGCTTCTCGACGAGAACCTTCTTATCCAGCTCATCAATCTCACTTAATTTAATTACATGCAAATGCCCGAAATCCTGCAAATCCTCCTTATCCTTTAACACATGGGTCAGGCGCTCTAGCACTTCTCCCGACTGCTGATCCGTTGCAAGCAGCGGGAAAGGAAGATGCTGCAGGTTGCGCGCCACCCTCACGCGGGTGCTGATGACAATGTCGGAATCCTGACCGTTCCCGCGCATCCACTCGCTCAGCGCCGAATCGGTAAACCGGAGATTAGACATCACGCATTCCTCCTACTAAAGTGCAAAATGTAACGATCTTATCCCTGAGCAATGTTACGCTCCAGCTCACGGATTTGGTCCCGGATCTCGGCAGCCGCTTCAAATTCCTCCTGCAGGATCCTCATTTGAAGCTCCTTCTTAAGCTCATCGATCCGGCGTTTGATCTGAATCCGGCCGCCGGTACGCTTCGGCACTTTGCCCACATGGGAGGTTCCCCCATGGACTCGCTTGAACAACGGATCCAATCGATCCGAGAAATATTTATAACACGAGCTGCAGCCGAACCGGCCAAGCTTGCTGAACTGGGAATACGTCATGCCGCATTCCTCGCATTGCAGCGTCTGAGCCGTTTTCGCACCGGGGGTCTGGCCCTTGCCTGAAGGATCCAGATCCAGCAGGCCTGACAGCAAACTGTGTATAGAAAACCCATTCGACGTGCCGGGGATCAATTCCCCTTTTTCGCGGGCACAAGTTTCACAAAAATGAAACTCCGTTTTCTCCCCGTTCACAATTTTGGTGAAATGAAGTGTCGCCGGCCGTTTACCGCATTCTTGGCATAACATACTCCGATGCCTCCTTACACAGACTCACTTACCTAATAAAGAAATAAGCATCGCCTTCATAATCCTTGCGCGCAGCTCATCCCGATAAGGAAGCTTCACATTCAGGCATTCCCTTGAAACGGCGGCCCGCATCAGGCTGGCCTCCCGCTTCGTCAAAAACCGGGATTCCTCCAACTGGTAGATCAAGCCTTCCGCTACCGTCTGGTCGATCATGCTGCCGATGGTATGATGAAGGTGCTGCTGGAGTGCAGTATGCTGGGGAAGCTCGATACGCTGGATGCGTATGTATCCGCCCCCGCCGCGCTTGCTCTCGACAAGAAAGCCCTTCTCCAGCGTGAACCGAGTGCTGATCACGTAATTGATCTGGGAAGGAACGCAAGAAAATTGCTCCGCCAAATCATTCCGTTGAATTTCGACGGTTCCTTCCGGACTTTCCTGCAAAATGCTCTTCAGGTATTGTTCGATAATATCAGAGATATTACGCATGGTCTGTTCATCCTCCACTGTTTGAAACGTTAAGACGGATAGTGATCTTACACGTCCGCACAGAGCCTTGCTTATACGTTGATTAACCATAATCAAAATCAGCGAACCTCGTTGACTTTGACTTTCTTTGACTTTGATCTCATTATAGCACATTTTTTCATTTTGCCAAGAGGGTAGTTCTCAAATGTTCGCGCTATGCATGTATTCTTATTGTACCCACTTCTTCAATCGCTTATAGCCCTTTTCCGAAGAACAATTCAACCGAAGTAATAAAAAAAGAAGCAGCCAACGTTCCGGATTAAAACCGGTCTCTCATGGCCACTTCTTCCTGTCGTTTCTATATCTTAAGCATCATAACTGATCAAATAATGCTGTAACTCCGTATTGTAGTACCCGATGCTATATTCAATGATGCTGCCCGTCTGGTCGTAGGAGGATCTCAACCGCTTCAGTAACGGGGTTCCGGCGCTTACATCCAGCAGCGAGGCAATCTCCTCATTAGCCACGGTCGCCAGGAAACGGTCCCGGAAATTCTCCAGCGTGATTTGACTCTCCTCGATACGTTCATACAAGGAAGGCAGTTCGCTTGAATCGAACTCCTCCCCCATGTCCACCAGGGACGATACGTAATGGGTGTAGTAGATAAACGGGCTCCCGTCCAGCAAATACAGCCGTTCGATCAGCAGGCACCGCTCACCGAATTTCAGGAACAATTCGCTTTCCGGTTCATTGTGCACCCATTCCGTCTTCAGATGGCGCTTCCGGATCTGGTGGCCCTCTTCAACCAAAATCTCGGTAAACAGCTTCCCCTTGGACAGCTTGGAAAAGGACGTGTTCCGGGTCACGATCGTTCCCACACCGCTGCGCTTCTCTACATACCCTTCCTGGTACAATTCCTGGATCGCATTGCGAACCGTCATTTTGCTGACGTTAAATTCCTGTTCCAGCTGCGGCTCGGAAGGAATATGGGAACCAAGTGGATATACCCCATGCAGAATCCGATCTTTAATGATCTTCTTGATTTGCAAGTATAATGGACCGTTCTTCCGCGTGATCGACATGCTTCCTCCTACCTTTCCACGTCAGACATATGATGACTCATCGCCTGAAGCACTTCGCGTTCGTTCGCCGTCGGCGTATCTCCCGTTACCGTATGGGCAAGCATCGCCGCCGCTGCGGCAAAATCAACCGTCCGGCCCGGCTCATATCCCTCCGAGATCCCGTGAATCACACCGCTGGCATAGGCATCGCCCGCCCCGATGCGGTCATGGACGGAGAACGACAACGTTTTGGAAAAATGAAACGCTCCATCCGTGTAAAGATAGCCTTGCAGGGAATGGGTATTGTCCCCGTTGATCTTGCGGTGGGTACCCGACGCAACCGTAATATTATATCTCGCCGCCACCTTCGGAATCAACTCCTGCAGCTGTTCGTGCCGATCCTCCCTGGTTGTTTCCATGCCAAGGATATGGATGGCATCCTTCTCGTTCATGAAGACGATATCCGCCAAAGACAGCATTTCCTCGTAGTGCGGCTTGGCAAAATCGTAGCGGTCCGCGCCCCATAAGGAAGGACGGTAGTTGCAGTCGAACACAACCGTTCCGCCGCTTTGCTTGACCTTGCGAGCCAAGACCTTCATCTGGCCCCGCACGGTGTCGTTCATGGAAAGGGTGATGCCGCAAAAATGGATCATGTCGATCTTTTCTGCAATCGCATCGAAATCGTACATGACATCCTCCGCCGTATTAAAGCTGCTGCCTAGGCGATCCGTATAGGTCACGCGACCGGGTCTAACGCCAAACCCATTCTCCAGGAAGTACATGCCGACATATTTGCCGCCGCGGCTAATGAGCGATGTGCCGATCCCAAGCTTGCGCAGATATGAGATCGCCGCTTCGCCAAGCGGGTTGTCCGGCAGCGTGCTGACGAGGTAGCCGTCATGGCCAAACCTTGCCACGGCCGACGCGATGTTGACGCCCGTCCCGGAAAAAGAGTAGTTCAGGTGGCTCTCTTGTGCCAAGGAAGCATAGCCGGGTACTTGAAGACGCATCATCACTTCGCCAAATGCAGCGATCGTCTTAGGCATATTGATCAACCAGCGCTTTTAACTTAAGGTGCAGCTCTTGCACATCGCTAATGATCGTATCCCCGCTGGCCGAGTCAATGATCGAGGAGTATACGTGAGGAATGACCTGCTGTACTCCTGCCTCGAACGCGATGCGGACGATGGCTTCGAAATTCTCTTTATCGATCCCGCCCGTCGGCTCTAACGCGAATCCTTCCTCCGCGCATGCCTTCGCTACCGCACGATACTCCTCTTCAAGCTTCAAGCCCTGCATCGGGAAATACTTCAGTGCGTTGCCGCCCATATCGCGTACAAGCGCAATTGCCGATTTTACGGGGACGATGGCTTTGTCCGATCCGGCAGCGCTCACCGGTCCGGTAGATATGTTTACGTAGCCCACTTGTCCCGAAGGGGACACAAGGCTGTTGATCCAGCTTTCTTCACCGTCCAGGTTGGCACGGGTTGCACCGACCGCCGGAAACACCTGATTGATATGCGTGCCCGGGTAGCTCTTCACGATCTCCGCGACCACCGCCGCTTGACGGTTATCGCCGGCACCCAAGCCGATGGATACGGCATCCTCGATGACGGCTCCGTACTCCTTCATCGCCATGACGGCTTCCTGCGCATTCGGGTAATTTTTCGACAATACGCCGACCAGAACATGCCCTTCCGAAGCTTCGAATATTTCCTTCGCATTCTGAATGCTGCCTGCAAGAACGTTTAATGCCGCGCGGTTTCTGTAAAGACGTTTCTCCATGTTTGCCATCTTAGTTTCCCCCTGCAATCTGCTGTATTCTTGTTATAATGACTCGCAAATCATCGCCGGAAAGCGAGCGAGGATCGATATCAAAATACCCCTGGCGTACGCCGTAATCCCGGGTATACACCGCAATGTCGCCTTCGCGCAGCTGATCGTTCATGGATTTGGCGCTGACCCCGGCCGCCTCCTCATTGACCTTCACGCGTCCCCGGAAGATCGCTCTTCCCGCTTCGTCCTGCACGATCGCAACCTCAATACCCGGCAATTTCGATAAGGACTTCATTTCCTCGAGTGCCGCCTTCTCCAAATCGCTCTTATCTTCCTTCACCATATACTCATCCAGCGCCTGAAGCAATCCAAACGTCGTTTCCTTGCCGACCTTCATGCTCCGCCCAATGCCATGCAGCTGCGCCTTCACCCATTCCACGTATTGGCGCTTGCCGCCTACTATACCGGAGGTCGGACCTTCGATTGCCTTAGAACCGCTGTAAATAGCCAGATCTCCGTACTTCACATACTTCTGGATATCCTCCTCGGCAGCGGCATCCACGATCAGCGGTATTCCATGTGCCTGGGCCACTTCTGCCGCTTCTTCCACCGAAATCATGTTTTTCTGCACGCAGTGATGGGATTTCACGTATAAAATGGCAGCGGTCCGTTCATTTATCGCTTCTGCAATATGCTCCTTACGCCCTTCGTTGGCGTACCCTACCTCTACGACCTTGCCGCCTCCGAGATACACCATCGTTTCAACGGGAGCTCCATACTGCACATTATGCCCCTTGAACAGGATGATCTCGTTCTTGGCAATCGGCTCCTGATGCAGTCGGTCACTGTGCCTGCGATTGCCCTCGGTGACGATACCAGCCACGGATAGAGCGATGCCGCTGGAAGCCGAATTGACGACAACCGCCGCTTCGGAACCGAGAATGCGCGCCATGTAATCGCCTGCTTTATCTACCAGATCCGCGATTTCCACGTAACTCTGTCCACCGATCCGCATGGCTTCCATGACGGTATCCGTCGGTGCCGACACGCCAAGAATGCTCATGCGCCCGCTGGCGTTAACCACGCGTTTCAACCCGTATTTAGCATGTAATGAATGATCCATTGACTACCACTCCTTTGGCTTCGATATATCGGTCCGCGATTCGGGTCTCCCCTTCGGAATCGGTCAAACTCATCGGTCCCTGCCGCACCGCGAACAGCGTCAAATGGGCAGCGTCGCCGACTTGGATTCGGCCCAGCTCCGGACGGCCCAGCCAAGCTGCTGCATGGTCCGTTACCGCAGCGACCACTTCCTGCAAGCCGTATCCTAGATACAGAAACTTACTCATGACATTGGCCAGGCTGTACACCGGACCATGGATGCGATTGCCGCGATAAATATCGGTGCTGATCGTATCCGGCTTAATCCCCTGGGATTTCGCATACTCAGCCACCAGGAACGAGAAGCTCGCCGTACCATGGCCGACATCCAGATGAACGCCGCGGGCAATCGCTTCGGTCAGGGCAGGAATCGGCTTTCCGTCCGAATCGAATAAATTGTTGGCTTTCCCGTTCAAATAATGAGTGATAATGTCGTCCTTCTGAAGCAGCTCCAGCACTTCTTCAATCGGAGGAGGTCCTGATCCGATATGAACCATCAGCGGCAGGGACGTTTTCCCGGACAGTTTCCTTGCGAGTCGAAGCGGCTCTACGCCATTGTCCTTCACTACGCTTTTGCTGATTCTTGCCTTGAGCCCGATGATCAGGTCGGGATACGTCAATACCGCTTTTGCTGCCTTCTCAGGATCGATCCATTCCAAACTGGAAAGCTCGTCGATCCGCTGAAGTCCAATATGGGAAATATTCAAAAATGCAAACACATTGGTCTTGGCCCTGGCAACCTCGGCTGCCAATTCTCCAATCGTATCCGCGCCGCAGCTTCCTGCATCGATAATGGTAGCGACCCCTTGCTGAACCCCGATCTCGTCAATGGCATCGCCATAAGGCTCCAGCTTGGCGACCGCATGGACGTGCATATCGATCCAGCCGCTGGACACATATAATCCCGTACCGTCAAAACCGTTGTCACCCGATGCCGTATTCGCATCCGTTATTTCGGTAATGAACCCGTTCTCCATGACAATGTCAAAAGGCTTCTCATCATGCACTGTCTGTACGTTGCGCAAAACAAAACGCTGTTCCAAAATCTTCATCGTTTCACCCCTTCAGCCTTGCCGGACCAGCCTTATATCCTCTTCAGTACCGCCGATTTGCATTGCTTTATCTTAATACCATGGTTATAGCATAGCACAGAACATCCTGGACGTGAATATAACGTTATAATGTTTAAATCAATTTTCGGATTTTATCCTCTATCTCTTGCCTATAAAAACGGAGTCCATGGATGGTTGCACCATACTGCTCAGGTTCTAGTTCTGTATTCCTAGCCGGATTCCTTCTCGCTTCATACCAAAAAAACTGCCTTGGATAGGCAGTTTCTTTGGTCCGTTTATAGTATTAAATCCTCATATCCCTTGATGTTAGACCTCAACCTTCCGATCAACGAGATACACCGTGGCATATAGGATCAAGGCTGCCACAATGAATTCAAAAACAAATGCCCCCCATGCTAACGTATACTGCGCGGCAGACACGGTAAAATCCGCCTCATTCTCGAAGGAAATGGTCGCCATCGGCCCGACCCATGCTGCCTCTTCTCCGAAGAACAGCTGGCTGATCCAGGACAGGACATTATGCAATACAAAGAACACCAGAATGCCGATCCATACGCTGCCTTTCTTCGTGATGCTGTTGGCCACGGCAATGGCAAAAAATATCGTAATCATCAGGAAGATGAATTTCCATGCCGTCAACAGGGCGAGACCAACATAATACATAACAGGATAATCGGAAAAACGGATCATTTCCCATGGGATGCCGGCAGCGTTCCAATAGTACCACAAATGCAGCGCCATCAGTATACACAGCGCCAGTATACTCGCGCACGCCAGAATGAGGGAGGAAACCACGCTCCAGACGGAACGGACGGGGAGCAGACGCCGGTGATATGCCTTGATGTTATAGTCGAAGTTCTTGCTGGTAACAACCAGCAGCAAGACGCTCACCGATCCGTAAGCCAGCATGCTTAAACCCAAACTCAATCCTAGCTCCCAATCCCTTATCGAACCTGTCACCGTGATCGCGATCTGCACGATAAGAAGAATCGCAAATGCTCCGAGCAGCGTGGTCGAGTTTCTCTTCCAGTCGTATTTCAGCAGTCTCATCATTCCGCATACACCTCTTTAAACATCTCATCCACGCTTTTTCCGTGTTTTAGGCGGATGTTCTCCACTTCGTCATGCATGGCAACCTCGCCGTTGCGAATGAAGATCACTTCATCAAATATCCGTTCGATGTCCCGTACCAGATGGGTCGAAACCATGATGCTGCTGTCCTCGTTGTAGAATTCAACGATGGCATCCAAAATTTTTCCTCGGGCTACGGGATCCACCCCGCCGATGGGTTCATCCAGCATATACAACTTCGCTTCGCGGGACAATGCGAGCGTTAACTGCAGGCGCTCATTCATCCCTTTGGACAGGGAGCTAATGCGATCATTGGTCTTTAAATTCATGAAGTCCAGCATTCTGTTTGCCTTCTCTACATTAAAATCCTCATAAAAATCCTTGAAGTACGCCACCGCATCCGAGACCTTCATCCAGGATTCCGTCATCGGCCGGTCCGGCATGAAGGACACGCTGGCTTTAGTCTCCAGCCCCACGGGTTTGCCGTTCACGTAAACGGCACCTGCCGTAGGCTGGATCAACCCGGCTGCAATCTTCATCAGTGTGCTCTTGCCGCTGCCGTTGGTACCCAGCAAGCCGATGATTTTGCCTCCGCTGATATCCAGATTGACATCATGCAGCGCTCTGCGTTTACCGGCATACGTTTTGGTCACGCTTCGTACCTGTAACAGATTTTCCACCATGGACTCACCTCCGCTTTTTGGATCATGGCTGCTTCACAGCATCTTCCACGATCGTAATGATATCCTGATCTTTAAAGCCGAGTTCCTGCATGCCGCGTATAAACCGTTCCAGCAGATCGCCGGCCATTTCTTTTTTGATTTCCATGATTTTCGATTCCTCGCTAGTTACGTATCGGCCCAATCCCCGCCGCGTCTCCACAATACCCTCACGCTCCAATTCCTGAAAAGTTCGCTGCACCGTGTTTGGATTTATTTGAAGCTCACTCGCTAATTCTCGAACCGATGGGATTTTATCACCGGGCAGAAGTTTGCCGATGATGATTTCTTTCTTCAGATACGTCATGATCTGTAAATAGATCGGCAGATTATTGTCAAATTCGATACTCACTGTCGGGTTGCTCCTTTCCGCCGCTCTACCTCGAACTCAGGCTCCTTATGCGACATCCCGTTTTTTAAACGTAACAAAGCCTGTCGCAAGAAACAAGAGGAGATATACAGCGAGCACAATAATTGAGAACGTTAAGCTCATGCCTGGTACCGGGGAGCTTGCGCCTCCGCTGTACAGGGAAAGATCCACGTTGAGGAACAGCAGGTACTTGGACCAGGAATAACGTGCAAGCAGCTGTACCACCATGCTTTCCATAATGACCATGAACATTCCGATACCGATCGCAGGACCGGTGGATCTCGTTAGAATGCCTACCATAAAGGTCAGCGTTACATAAACGATCGTATACACCAGGTTGTTCACCGCTCCAATGAGCACATCGCCTAGCGTAACGGAGCCGACATCCATGCCGAACGTAATTTGTCCTGTCAGCACGGCTACAGCAAACATGAAGGCCACCAGTGTTAAGATGTAAATCAATACGGCCACATATTTCGATGCCAAAATTTTGGTGCGGCTCTGTGCGCGTATAAGCAGCAATTTGATCGTTCCCATGCTGTGTTCCTTCGCTACGGCTCCTGCCGTCACAACAATGGCAAGCAGGGTCAGCACTTGCCCCATTCCCTTGGTGGTTACAGCGATCTGGGCAAATTCGTAGCCGGTGCTGCCGCCATCGGAAAATTTAAAGAGCAAGAACGCCGTGAAGATCACCATTCCAGCCAAAAGCGCATATGGCAAGAAGAAACTTCGTTTCTTAAACATTTTGAGCCATTCGTTCCAGACGAGATTTCCAAAGCTACGCAATGCGGTTGCCTCCTGTCCATTTCAAGAATTCTTCTTCAAGTGATGATTTTATCTCTTCCACCCGGTAAATCCGTACGCGTGCATCGCACAGTGACTGGATCAGCGTGGGTATATCCTCTTCGTGAAGTTGAAGAGTGATCATCCCCTCCTCCTCTGAGTTATTGATCAGCGTGATGCCTTTGAGATGTTGAACCGTTTGTTCCGCCATGGCCGTATCATTCACGCGGAGGCTTACCGTCGTTAACTCTTCATTCACGACCGTCCCCCCAATTGAGCGCTCGGTAACAAACTTGCCTTCCTGGATGACCACCACGCGGCTGCACATCAGCTCCATCTCCGACAGCAGATGGCTGGATACGAGAATGGCAATTCCCTCATCTCTGGCGATTTGTTTCAAATAATCCCGCATCTCGCGAATACCGGCAGGATCCAGTCCGTTCGTCGGCTCATCGAGAATAAGGATGGACGGATTGTGGAGCAGCGCCTGCGCGATTCCTAATCGTTGGCGCATACCAAGGGAATAAGCACGAACCTTCTTGTGTATGGCGTCCTGCAGCCCGACAAGCTTGACAACCTCCATGATTCTTGTGATTGTCACTCCCTCGGACATTCGCTGGTACTGTCTCAGGTTGTCATAACCGCTCATGTACGGGTAAAATTCCGGATTCTCGATGATGCCCCCGATATGGCGGACGGCTTGAACGAAATCGGACTTGATGCTGTGTCCCTTGACCAGTACATCGCCTTGGCTCATTTCGATCAACCCTACAATCATACGAATGGTTGTTGTTTTGCCTGCGCCGTTCGGTCCAAGCAAACCAACGATTTCGCCACGATGAATGTCAAAGGATAGCTTGTCGACGATGTTCTTCTTTCCAATCGTCTTGGTGACCTGATTGACGGTAAGGACGACGGGCCCTTTCTTGGCATCTTTCCTATTGGTGGAGGCCGATCCACTGATTCCATCAACCCATTCCCCTGAGGCGTTCTCTATATTCGTTGTCATTTTATTTGAATCGTTTCCGCTCATGTATTAGTTCCACTCCTTTTTGTATCGGTGTCATAGTTAAATAGTACACTAGTGGTTTGGTTCTGTAAAGCCTAATTTTTCAGTGTGAAGAAACTGAGTCGAGGTATGGGTTGAGCTACAGTACAAAGGGTCGGCCGCTCTATCCAGTGAGTCTCCATCACATACTTGTGCACTCAGGGAGCTGCTACCCATGATGGTGATATAAGAGGATTGCGAAAAAGCGAGGGATGAATCTTCGCGAACAAAAAAAGACGATCCTGTAGGATCGTCTTTTAGGGCAAGTATTGAGAACGCCTCACTCTTAGGGTAATAGGAAAAGACCGCTATCGATTACTCGATAACGGTCTTTATGGTTGTT